>CACWXE010000143.1 GCA_902764715.1 uncultured Ruminococcus sp.
ACTGCAATTTGGGAAAGAGAAAAAGCATTAAGAGAGGAAGGCTACAAGCCGAGGATACTTGCCGTAGATGAATTTGCAATTCATAAAGGGCATAGCTATGCTACCTGTGTGATGGATCTGGAGCAGGGAGATGTTTTATGGGTTGGTAAAGGCAGAGCGATGAAAGACTTCGAAAAGTTTTTTGAAGACGTGCCTTCTGACTCCTTGTCAGCAGTCATCGCGGTAGCGATGGACATGAACGCGTCTTACAACAAGCTTGTGACAAAGCATTTGCCGAATGCTCAGATCGTGTACGACAGGTTCCATATGCAGTCACAATTTGGCAGAGATGTTCTCGGCGTTGTCCGTCTGGATGAAGCGCGTAAGCATAAAGCCAAAGCAAAAGAAATCCTAGCCGATATCCCGGAAGATACCGACAAGGAAACTATGAAATCTCTCAAACAAGAAGCAAAAGCGGAAAAGCAGGAATACAGCCAACTCAAGAAGTTGCGCTGGTCATTGCTCACTAACTCAGATAAACTCTCCGACACTAAAACCGAACAATTACAATCTATTCTGCAAGATCATCACGACCTTGCTGTTTGCTATGCTATGAAGGAGGAAATGTGCAGGCTTTACGAACTGACCGATTACCAACAATCTGTCATCGGCTGGACAAAATGGTTTCAGGCGTCAAAAGAAAGTGAGATTCCTGCATTGGTTAGATTCGCAGAGCAAAAAGAGAAAAGGCTTTCCGGCTTGGCTGCTCATGCAATCTATCCGATCAGTACCGGCAAGCTCGAAGGCTTCAACAACAAGATTAAGGTTGCTAAACGAATTGCCTACGGTTACCGGGATGATGATTTCTTCTTTACCTTGATTCGCTATCTTTCTATTCCTTCTGTTCGCTCGTCCCACAAAAATACGTGAAGAACCGATCGCGTGCATCTGGATCGTAAAAATCAAAACAGCGGATGACAGCACGGAGATCAGGTTAAACGGAATACTTGCGTGCAACGCGGGGTTCACTTGTCCCATGATCAAAGTGGCTATGCTGATCACAAAGGAAACGATCATCGCGATATCCGCTGTTTTTGCCTGCGGATTGGAGAAAAATACAATGATACCGGGCTTTTCGTTTGTTTTCTCCGCGCGTTCCGTGTTCTCTTTGCGGAAGTTGCTGAAGCGGTAGAACATAAAATATCCCAACAGCAGGAACAAAAAGAACAGCAAGCCGCCGATGAACGAGATCGACTTTGCTGCACCGTTATCCACGCTGTCGAATACCGCGCATAACAGCGCCAGCGACGAGATCAGCAGAAAGAGGATCGTCCGCTTCATATTTTGGATTCCTTTTTTCATTTCACCACTCCATCGGATGATCGCAGGGCGGTATATCCGCACCGCTGTGCGTTATTTCAACATGGTTTCTCCCGCGACACAAGGTCTCGGTCGATCATTGATGCAATCCCTCAGTCTCGGCTCAAAAGCCTCGACAGCCTCCTCGCCGGAAGCGGCTCCCCCTCTGTCGCTGCGCGACGTCTCCCCAACGGGGAGTACCTTTACCAAAGGGAGCCTAAGTCTGTTTATTCAATGATCTCGTCCGTATCACATACGACTGTTTTTTTGACGATCTCAAATCTGACTTCCTCTGTGGGAGCTTCCGGCTCCGATCGCGCGGACTGCTCAGCGATCGATTCGTCACTGCGGGTCTCAGCGTCATCCGCTTCCTGCTCGGGAATCGGCTCTGGTTGCTTCTCCGCGTTTTCGATCGGCTGATACGGTTCTGTCGTTTTATCATCGGGCTTTTGCTTTTTTCCCTTTAAGCCGAGTAGAAAGATCGCCAAAAGGATAAGCAAAAAGAAAAAGACAGCAAGGGCGAGACATATATAAAAGATCCTCATGATCTCATTCGTTTCCAATATGCCACCGTCCTTCCTCTGTCAAATTCATTTATACTTCACGATATCTACTATTCTTCGATCATCTTGACCAGCAGCACGGTGATGTTATCCGTCTCGTGTCTGCTTTTGTTCAGCTCTGTCAAATAGACCGCGTTTTTCTCCATCGTCTGTTCATCTTTTAACACGGAACCGTTGAGATATTCATACATCTCTTCGGGCGTGACCGTATGCCGAAAGCCGTCGGAGCACTGCATAAACACCTGACCGGGTTCATAGGCGCCGGTATAATAATCCGGCGTGATGACCGGACTCGCGCCCACACATTGCAGCAGCAGGTTGCGCTGTGGGTGAGTTTCAGCCTCTTCGGACGTGATATGACCCAGATCGACTTCCCGCTGCACATAGCTCTGATCCTTTGTGAGCTGATACACACTGTCCGAGATCAAATAAGCGCGGGAGTCGCCGATGTTGATGAGATAATACCGATCCTTCATGAACAGTGCCGCGTTCAGGGTAGTGCCCATGCTCACGCCAAAGCGATCCGCATAGGCGGAGATCCTTCGGTTGCAGTCCATGACCAGCTCTTCCCATACGCCGAAGATCATTTTTTCGGGATCCTCCGCATGGAGCAGCTTCGGCAACTCTTTCTCAAACCAATCGCTGAATGCCTTGATGACCGTAGCGCTGGCGACCTCACCCTTCGCAAGACCGCCCATTCCGTCGCAGATAACCGAAAACAGCACTCTGCCGCGATCTGTCTGCGCCTCTGTCACCAGAGCGGAATCCTGATTGGTACTTTTTCTGATACCGACATCCGTATGTACTGCCGTTAAAAAATTCATACGATTCCTCCACACGGCGGTTGCCGTGTGATTCCGTTTATCCTTTATCCGATAAACTCAAATTCTTCGTTAGATAACCTTACCTTGTCACCGGGGATCAGCGCGACCTCCTGATTGGGAGAGAGCTTTGCGCCGTTGATATAGGTGCAGTTCGTTGACCCGAGATCGCTGATATAACACTTACCCGAACGCACCTTAAACTTGGCGTGTCGGCGGCTGACAGAGTTGTTATTGGTAATGCAATAATCGACCTTGGCTCTTTCTTTGCCGATATAAAACTCGGGTTTATTGATCACGATCTTTTCCGATCCGTTTTTGCGCATGAGGGTAAATCCGACGAAATCCTCGCCGAGCACCGTTGTATCGCCGCCGCCGTCCGCGAGGAGCTGTGTTTTATCAGAGGAGTCATCCTGAGCAAAGTTCACGGGAGCCTGCGGACGAAATGCCGGCTCATTCACAGGACGGTTCATCGGCTGATACATGGGTTGATTCATCGGGCGGTTCGCGGGCTGCCCCATCGGTTGATTCATCGCACGGTTCATCGACTGATCCATCGGCCGGGCGTGATAAAGACTCTGCGCGTTAGTCGGAGCCGTATAAGGAGTCGGATTCGGAGTGGGATTGTTATGATCCTTTTTCTTATTCAAGATCACGAACATCACGACAACGACCGCGACAAGCGCTAAAACCAGAAGAATGATAACAAAAATAAGCACTCCGAACACTGTGTCCGAAACATAACCGTTGATCAACACTTTTGCCGTCTCACTTACGGAAATGCTGCCTGCGGAGGATGCCGCGGATACCTGCAGCGCAGAAGCAGTCATCATACCGATCAGCATGATGACTATCGCCGATAATCCGATTGGTTTTTTTAATGATTTGGTTATGAAACGCATTTTTTCCTCCCGGTAACAGTGATATCAATATTCCGGTCTTTCTCAAATGGAACAGTGGATACAATATATAGTCGATTATGATCAGAATACTACCATGATTAGTTGTATTACAAAAGCGATCGATTCTGCATAAATATTCACGGTGTTTCACAGTTTTTCGCTGTTGCGCATGATATGCCGATTCTGTAAGGCAATACCGCATCATTCAGGCGTACGGATTGAATTGTGCGGTGTTGTCTTCATTATAACAGTCATGGAAATACCTGTCAACAAAAAAGCATAAATGAGCTAAATATCGATTATTATTCCGGTCATCCGAGCTGTTTTTCCATCGTTGTTTTCAGCGGCTCCATCCCCATCTTTTGATAGAACTTCTCCGCCGAGGGATTGACCTGCCAGACATTCAGCGTCACGCTGTCGCAGCCGTTTTCCTTTGCGACGTCCAGCACAAAATGATACAGCTTTTCGCCGATATGCTTTCTGCGATACGGCGCATCCACACACAGATCGTCGATATACAGCACCTTGCGGGCGTGCAGCTGCTCCGACTCCCGCGTGATCTGGTAGATACAAAAGGCATAGCCCACAACCGTGCCGTCCTCTTCATCAACATAGATCGGCGTCATATCGTCGGCGATGATGGCTTTCAGCTCTTCTGTCGTATATTTTTTCGCGCCGTTTTTAAAGATATCGGGTCGACCGTCGGCATGCAGCTGCTGTACCTGATACAACAGCGCGTTCAGCCGGTCGATATCCGCATTCTTCGCTCTTCTGATCATATGTTTCTCCTTATCATCTCAGCTCACCACATGGGTCGGCTTGCCGTTCAAAAAGTTCCTGATATTATCCGCGACGATCCCCATCAACCTTTGACGGGTCTCCAGCGGCGCCCATGCGACATGCGGCGTGATGATGCAGTTCTTCGCCTCCATCAACAGGCAATCCTCCTCCATCGGCTCCACGCGCAGTACGTCCAGACACGCACCGCCGAGGTGTTCGCTCTCGAGCGCGTCATACAGATCCTGTTCCACGACTACGCCGCCGCGCGCCGTGTTGACGAACAGCGAGCCCTTCTTCATCTTCGAGAACGTATTTTTGTTGAACAGATCCTCGGAGTCGGCGTTGAGCGGACAGTGTACGCTGACGATATCGCTCTCGCTGAGCAATCTCTCAAAGCTCACCTGCTCTACATTCGGCACGTTCTTCACACTGCGATTGTAACCGATGACCCGCATTTTGAAGGCGTTCGCGATAGCCGCGACCTCCTGCCCGATCGCGCCCAGTCCCACGATACCCAGCGTTTTTCCCATCAGCTCGTTGAGCGGATAGACAAAAGGCGAAAAGGTCGGACTGCGCTTCCATCTGCCGTCCTTTACATAGCGGTCATACGCCGCGATCTGATTATAATACGCCAAGATCAGCGCGAAGGTCTGCTGCGCGACCGACTGTGTCGAATACGATCCCGCGTTGCACACCGTGATCCCGTGCGCGCGGCAATAGTCGACGTCGATATTGTTGTATCCCGTCGCGAAGATCCCGATATATCTCAGCTGTTTGGCGAGCCGCAGGGTATGGCTGTCAAGCAGTGTCTTGTTGCATAATATGATGTCCGCGTCCGCGATCGCCTCGGCGACTTCTTCATATCGGAGCAATCCGTGGGACACGACCTCTCCGAATTCTCTCAGGCAGTCTGCCGTCACCAATTCATCGACGACCGTTTGCGCGTCTGTCAGGACGATTTTCATTCGTTCTCACCTCATTTGAAATTGTACCATAAATCTCTCTTCCCCGCAACCGATAATTCCCATCCCCTCATTTACAAGAGCCCGATTTTTTGCTATCATATTAACAGAATACCTACTGCGGAGGAAGCCATGAAAATCCCGTTCAAATTCTTTCGACAATCTTCCGAAAAACCGAAAACAGAACCGATCGCCGATATACCAGAAGAAAACGTGATCCCGACGCCAACGGAACCCGAACAGCCTGTTGAGCAACCGCCCGTCGATCCCTTTGTCGAATGGTGCCGCAGTCAGGTGCGCGGCGGGATCGAACGCCGTGAGCGCAACGATATTTTTGAAGCGTACAAC
>CACWXE010000144.1 GCA_902764715.1 uncultured Ruminococcus sp.
GTTGTTGGTCAGGAAGTTGATCTGGAACTCGCCGTCGGATTCACGCGCGGCGAGCGTACCGACGCGGATGACCTTGCCGTCCAGTCCGTTTTCGGCGACTGCCTCGAGCACCATCCTCTCGCCCATCAGCTTGGAGGAGGTGTACTTATTATCGAGCGTCTGTCCGTAGTAGAAGCTCTGCTCATCCAGCGAGCGGCGGCTCAGCTTGGTGACGTCCTCGGTGGTACCCGCGACGGAGACGGTAGAGAAATGTACCAGCCGCGCATTAAGCTTCTCACACAGCTTGATGCAGTTGACGACGCCGCCGACGTTGATGTCCTCGATATCCGTGCCGTTAGAGAAATGCTTGACGTTCGCGGCACAGTTGAAGACGGTTTGGATGGATTCGCCCTCGAGCGGCGCGAAATACTTGTAGTCGGTCACATCGCCCTCGACCACGCGTACACGTGAGGCAAAGACGTCCTCAAAGCGGGTGCCGAAGTAATAGAACAGCATATTGTGCATACGCTCGGCGGCGGAATGGAACTTGCCCTTTCTGAGCATACAGTAGACGTAACCGTCCTCGGTATCGAGGTATTCCGCAACGAGATGAGCGCCCATAAAGCCGGTCGCGCCCGTGATGAGAACGTTGCCGAGATCATACTGCTCTCCGGTGCGGAAGGATTCTATATTATTCTTTAAAAGAAGATTATCAATCTTGTCATAATCATA
The DNA here is from genome assembly GCA_902764715.1 of uncultured Ruminococcus sp. Lineage (GTDB taxonomy): Bacteria > Bacillota > Clostridia > Oscillospirales > Acutalibacteraceae > Ruminococcoides. The sequence continues at coordinate 712 of CACWXE010000144.1, forward strand.
ATCATCAAAGTTGAAGGTACCGTTATCCGTCGCGACGTCGCCGTCCTTGAACAGCTCGGCAAGCGCTCTGGGAGTGGTATACTTGAACACATCGCCGTAGGTGATCGGGAAGCCGTTTTCGGACGCGTCCAGCACGACCGCGGTGACCACCAGCGAGGTGCCGCCGATTTCAAAGAAATCGTCCGTCGCGCCGACCTTATCGAGGTTGAGCGCCTTCTTGAAGGATTCGCAGAAGAACTCCTCGGTCTTGTTGGCGGGCGCTACGAATTCGCCCATCGATACGGGCACCGGCTCGGGCAGACGGCGGATATCCGTCTTGCCGTTGGCGGTCATCGGCATCTCGACCATCTGTAAGTAGGCGGTCGGCACCATGTAATGGGTCAGATGCTTTTTCAGCTCGTCGCGCAGCGCGTCAATATCGATCTGCTCATCCGCGGTGAAGTAAGCGCACAGGTTATCCTGACCGTTGAGCTTTCGGATGACGACGGCGACCTTCTTGATGTGCGGCTGTACCGCGATCAGACCCTCGATCTCGCCCAGCTCGATGCGAAGTCCGCGCAGCTTGACCTGATTATCCAGTCTGCCGAGGATGATGACGTTGAAGTCCTCGTCGTACTTCGCGTAGTCGCCCGAACGGTACATACGCTGTCCGTGATATTCGACGAACGCCTGAGCGGTTTTCTCGGGCAGGTTGCGGTAGCCCTCGGCAACGCCCACGCCGCCGATATACAGCTCGCCGATCACGCCGTAGGGCGCCATATCGCCGAACTTATCCACGATGTACTCGGTGTAGTTGGTCAGCGGTCTGCCGATGTTGATCGCCTTGGCGTCATTGAGCACCGCGGCGTTGGAGGATACAGTGATCTCGGTGGGGCCGTAGGTGTTGACAATCAGCGCGTCGGGAGCGGCGGCTTTCAGATTATCACGCAGGGACATCGGATAGGCTTCACCGCCCGACATGATCATCTTACAGTCGGCGAGGTGCTCCTTGAACGGCGTGTACTCCATATACTGCTGTAATCTGGAGGGAGTGGCGTTGATACAATCGACATGGTGCTTCGCCATCAAATCGGCAAGCGCGCGCGGATCGTTCATCTCATCCTCCGCGGCAAAGATCAGCGTCTTGCCGTTGCACAGCGCGGCGGTATGCTCCTTAAAGGACATATCGAAGGACACGGTCGTTACAGAGAGGTAGTTGGAAACACGCTCTTTGACGTTGTACATGATGGTGTTGCCCTTATGCGGGGTGAGGTAGTTGCAGATACCCTTGTGGCGGAGCATAACGCCCTTGGGCTTGCCGGTCGAGCCGGAGGTGTAGATCATATAGCTCAGTTCATCGCCGGTCATCGGCAGATCGGGATTCTCTGCGGGATCGCCCGCTAAGATATCCGCAACATCGATCGCCTTTTCAGCGGGGTAATCCGCGAGCCTGTCGGCGGTGGTGATGATGTAGCTCGCCTCGGAGTCGGTGATGATATGATTGATACGGTCGGCGGGATACTGCGGATCGCAGGGAATGAACGCCGCACCGGCTTTGTTCACGCCGAACAGACAGCAAAAATAACAGCTCTGTCGCGGCAGAAGCAGCGCTACGCTGTCGCCGACCTTGACGCCGCGCTTGATCAGATTCGCGGCGACGGTATTGGCTTTGTCGTTGAGCTCCTTATATGTCAGCGTCGCGTCCTGCGCGATCACAGCGGTCTTGTCGCTGTTCGCGGCGGCGCTCTTCTCAAAGAGTTGATGTAAGAGGACAACGGGGGTGTCGGCGGTCTCGACCACGCTCTTTTCCTCCATCACAGCCGCCTGATCCTCAGGCAGAGCGGAGGCTTCACGCACGGTAGTGACGCCGGCGTCGGCGAGCAGATCGAGGGTATGTCTGATCTGTCCGATGAAGCCCTCTACGACCTTGTCCTCGAACAGCTCGGAGGAATACTGCACCATGAAGCGCAGACCCTTGGCACCCTTGCGGATGACGATACCGATATCGCGGCTCATCTTCTGCAGCGGCGCGTACATCTCCACGCTCAGACCGTCCTTGTCATACGCGGGCGGGTTCCACATGAAGTTGACGCTCACATCGAACATCGGATTACGGCTCTCGTCACGCTGTTTGACGAACTCGCGCACCACATCCTCAAACGGCAGGAACGCGCCGTAGGTGACGCCTCTGACCGCCTCGCTGACAGAAGCAAGATAATCGGTCAGCGCGGCAGTACGCTGCGGCTTGACGCGCACGGGCGCGGTGTTGACGAACATACCGATCACATTGTCGGCGCCGTTGGGACGGGTGTTGGTGGGGATGCCGAGGACAAGATCCTCGGACGCGGTATATTTGCCCAGCGCCATGGAGATCGCCGAGAAGATCAGCTCAAACTCGGTGACCGTGTAACGGCGCGCGGTATTGTCGATAGCTTTAAGCGCCTCGTTGTCGTAGTCAAAGTCGATCTCCTTGTCGGACAGCGGGTGCACCTTGGGACGTTTGCCCTTGAGCGGCATTTCGCTGACGGGTACGCCGTCCTCGAACAGCTTGTGATAGAACTGCATACCGCTCTCGTATTTTTCGTTCAGACTGTCATCGTACAGATCGCTCAGGTCGATCTCGTCCGCCGTGATCTCTCTGCCGTTCAAGCCGTCGATCAGCTCCTTGACAAAGGTGCCGGCGGAACCGCCGTCGAACGCGATATGATGGATCGCCAGATGCAGGATAATGCTGCCGTCGGCGACCGCGTACAAGGTCGGGATCACGGGGATATCGGCGTTGAGGTCGAAGGGTGTGGCATAGCTGTCCACCTGCTCGATGACCTCTTCACGTGTAGCCGCCGTTTTCTCGATGATCGTCGGCAGCTTTTCGGTCAGCACGCGTACGGGCAGACCGCTTTCCTCCGCGTAGAAGGAATGGAACGCCTCATGCGCCGCGAATATCGTATTCAGAGATGCTTTGATATCGTCGAGGGACACGCCCTTGATGATCGCGGCGATATTCAGATTATATACCGTCGAGTCGGGATCGAGCTTCTGTTCAAGATACATGCCGCGCTCGCTGGGCGTCAGCGGATAGACCTTGACCTTCTTTTTCTTCTTGCCGACCGTTTTCGCGTTCGCCTTTTCGATCAGCTGACGCTCGATCATGCACGGTGTTTTGCCCGCGAAGATATCCGCCGTGGAAACGTGATAGACCTTACATTCCTCGGCAATCATCGCGCACTTGATGGAGTCGCCGCCCAATGCGAAGAAATCGTCTTCGATACCGACGTTCTCGACGGAGAGGATCTTCTCAAACGCGTCGCACAGCGCCTTTTGGATATCGGTCTCAGGCGCGACATAATCGCTCTTGAAGGCGCCTGCCTCGGGAGGCGTCAGCGCGCTTCTGTCAAGCTTGCCGTTCGCGTTGACCGGCAGCTTGTCGAGCTTGACAAAAAACGCCGGGATCATATACGGCGGCAGCTTTTCGGAGATCGCCTCTTTGAGATCGTCCGCGTCGACAGGCTCGTTCTCGACATAGTACGCGACCAGATAGACCTGTCCGTACTGGTTCTTGAAGTCCTTGATCGCGGCGTCGTGCACGCCCTCGGTATTCTTGATGACGTTCTCGATCTCACCCGGCTCTACACGCTGACCGTTGATCTTGACCATCCAGTCCTTACGGTTGAGATAGATGATGTTGTCGTCCTCGCCGCGGCGAACGATGTCGCCGGTTTTCAGCATTTTCGGATAACCGTCCTCGGCGGCGAAGGGATTATCGACGAAGGTCTGAGCGGTCAGCTCGGGCAGGTTGAGATAGCCGGTCGCGAAGTGACCCGAAAGGCACAGCTCGCCCTCATCGGCAAGCTTGCCCTCTTCATCGAGGATATACGCCTTTTCGTTGCCGATCGGCTTACCGATGGGCGTATTGTCATATGGCTTGTCTATTTTGAAGCCGGTTACGGCGGAGGCGGACTCCGTCTGACCGTACATGACGAAGATATCGAAATCCTCGCTGTATGTACCCGACACGCGCTCGCTGCCCGTGTAAACCGTTTTCAGCGAATCGCCCTTGGGCTTGAACACCTTGAGCATCTTCGGGCTGATGAAGGTGCGGTTGATCTGATTCTCCTCGATATAATCCGCTAAGAGGATCGGATCGCGCATTGCTTCATACGGCATGAGATACGCCGAGATACGCGCGCACAGCGGCGCGAACACGCCCTGCACGGACGCGACGAAGGTGAACGGCGCGCCCAGCGCGGCGC
>CACWXE010000145.1 GCA_902764715.1 uncultured Ruminococcus sp.
ATCCGACCAATTCTCATAGGAGCGAGGATAATAGGAGATCATATCGCCGACGGTCTCGATGCCGAGCTTGCGGAACAAAGCGGCGCGCTTCTCCCCTATGCCGCTCAGTTTTGTGATCGGAACCTCATATAGGGACATAGCGCACCACCCTTCAATTAATTAGGAATTAGGAATGAGGAGTTAGGAATTTACATTACGGAAACCATATCTGTTATCCACCACTCTCAGCTAATTATACTATTATCGAACATATATGTCAATTGTAAATTGTTGTTTTACTTGCGGCTGTATAAGGTTTTAGACCGATCTGCCCGGTAGAGTTTATTGTTAAGCTTCGTATTAATCGGTTGAGATTGCCACAGCCCTTGATGCGTGTCAAGGGCTTCGCAATGACTATTTTAAAAAAGGCTGCTCCCGAAGGAACAGCCATTATTATTTATTGAGATTGCCGCGTACGCTTTCATGCTTATGATGAACTCATCATAGAGTCAGATAAAGACGCGCGTTATTCTACACTGAAGATGTAGTAGTAGACGGGCTGATCACCCTTGATGTAGGTGATGTCGACCTGATCGGCAAACTTGTTCTCGAGCATTTCGACCGCGGAAGCAGCCTCTTCCTCAGAGACGCCCTCGCCGGAGATCAGGGTCACAAAGGACATTTCCTTGTTGATCATGGACTTAGCAAGCTTGTACAGCGCTTTGTTCGGAGAAGAAGAAGTAACGGTGAGCTTGCCGTTATCCAGACCGATGATGTCGCCCTCTTTGATCCTTCTGGCGCCGAACTCGGAGTCACGCGCCGCAAAGGTGATCTGACCGGTAGATACGTTCTTAGCCGCCTGCAGCATATTATCGACATTGGTCTCAGCGTCGGAATCGGGATCAAATACCAGCATCGCGGAAAGACCCTGCGGGATGGTACGGGTCGGAACGATGATGACCGTTCTGTCCTCGACGATCGCGGCAGTCTGCTGAGCCGCCATGATGATGTTCTTGTTGTTCGGGAGAACGAAGATGCACTTGGCGGGAGTCGTCATAACAGCCGCGTAAATATCCTCGGTAGAGGGGTTCATGCTCTGTCCGCCGGAAACTACGTTCTGGCAGCCAAGTTCATTGAAGAGATTGCTCAGACCCTCGCCTGCCGCTACAGCGACAAAGCCGTATTCCTCGGTAGGCTCGGCGACGACGAGTTCTGCCTTCTTCTCAGACTTTTCTTTCGCCTTCTCCTGCTCTTCCTTTGCTTTTCTGTGCTGCTCCTTCATATTCTCGATCTTAACGGTAAGGAGCTGACCGTATTCAAGACCGTGCTGGAGCGCGTCGCCGGGAGTCTCGGTATGTACATGAACCTTGATGATCTCGTCGTCCGCTACCATAACGATGCTGTCGCCGATGGTCTCGAGGTACAGACGAAGGTCGTTGGGTTCTTTCTCACACTCTTCGTTACGACCGACGATGAACTCGGTGCAGTAGGTGAAGTTGATGACCTGGTCAAACTCAGCCGCGGCGGAACGGAAGAAGTCGTCCTCATTTTCTTTCTCGTACTCTTCTTCCTTCAGCTCGACAACTACGCCGTCGCGCAGAACAGAGAGCATACCCTCGAAGATAGTCAGGATACCCTTACCGCCCGCGTCAACAACGCCGGCTTTCTTCAAAACGGGAAGCAGAGTAGGAGTCAGATCGAGCGCTTCCAGAGAAGCGTCACAGACGATCTCCCACAGTACGGCGGGATCCTCTTCGGTATCCAGTGCCTCAAGGCCTGCCTCATAACCCATGCGGGCTACGGTGAGGATGGTACCCTCGGTGGGCTTGGTGACCGCGTTGTAAGCAGCCTCGACGCCCAGACCCAGCGCGTGGATCAGATCGGCGCCGGAAGCCTCAGCCTTGCCCTCCAGACCCTTGGAGATACCTCTGAACAGCAGAGAAGTGATAACGCCGGAGTTGCCGCGAGCGCCGCGCAGCATAGCGGAAGCGGTCATGTTCGCAACTTCGGATACATCGGCAGGCTCGGCGTCCTTGAGCGCCTCGGCAGCCGCTGTGATCGTCATCGACATATTGGTACCTGTATCACCGTCGGGTACAGGGAAGATATTGAGGTCATTGATTCTCGCCTTGATGGACGAAATATTATTTGCACCAGAAATAATCGCTTGTTTTAGAGTTTCACCGTTAATCAACGTAAACACATCCTTTTTCCGTACATCGTCAGCGCGCATGATATGAGCGCAGAAGATGACAAAATACTATTTGTTACAAACTTGTATTATTATACACTAAAAAGCCTCAAGAAGCAAGCATTTTGTATACAAAAAAAGAAAAGAAAAATGGAATTATATTAGTTCATATGACTGAGCGGCAGTACATTTTCCGGAGTTTCGATCGATATCGAATACCGCGCAGTTAAGCTTACAGTCACCCCGAGCCAGATCAAAGCGTTCGGGAAGCTGTGTGGTAAAGCGCCTGAGGATGATCTCCTTCTTCACGCCCAAAATACTGTCGATCACGCCCGTCATGCCGACATCGGTGATATAGCCCGTACCCTCGGGCAGCACCTGCGCGTCACCTGTCAGCACATGGGTATGCGTGCCGAATATCGCGGACACCCTGCCGTCCAGATAGAAGCCCATCGCGCGTTTTTCGGACGTCGCCTCGGCATGGAAATCCACAAGTATGATTTTCGCGTCGAGCTCTTTGAGGATCTGATCCGCGCGGATAAAGGGATTTTCGAGGTTCGCGTCCATGAACTGCTGACCCATCAGGTTGATGACGCCGATCTGGGTAAAGCCCATATCGACCACTGCCCAGCCGCATCCCGGGGTGGCTGAGGTAGGATAATTGGCGGGTCGGATGATATGGGGATGCTCATCGAGATAGGAATAGACCTCTTTGCGGCGGAAGCTGTGATTGCCCAGCGTGATGAAATCCACGCCCGATGTGAACAAATGCTCGGCGGAACGCGGCGTGATACCGTTGCCGTCGGCGGAGTTCTCACCGTTGCAGATTACAAAATCGATTTGCTGTTGTTGCTTGAATCGCGGCAGACGCTGACGCAGGAATTCGCATCCCACAGAGCCGACAACGTCGCCGATACACATAATACGCATGTTATCATCTTTCTATATTTGAGATAGGTGAAGTATAGCACAAAACCGAAAAAAAGACAAGACAAAAACGGCACATCGAAAAGCTCCTTAACTCCCTACTCCCAACTCCGAACTCCCAACTCCTAACTCCTAACTCCCAACTCCTAACTCCTCACTCCCAACTCCTCACTCCTAACTCCTCACTGTTTATTCTCAGTCGGAGCGACATAAGGTGTGAGATCGGTGTTTTCATCCGTACCGATCGGCTCGGTGTAGGCGATATCCTCCACACAGGTATAGGTCGCGTACAGCGTATACACGCCGCCGTTATGCTCCATGTGATATTCCCGGGACTCGATCGCGCAATTTGGCAAAGCAAAGGCTTCATACAGTTGCGCTTCTCGATTCAATAATTCTCCTGCAGAATTATCATTGAGGATGATCTCCTCCTCCGACAAAGCGCTGACATGATCTGTCACCATGCCGATCGGCAGGGTGATCCCCAGCGGAGCGGGAACCTCTGTCGTCGTATTCGACACGGCGTTGGGAGAATCGACCGCGCCGACACGGTAAGGCAAACGCAGTCCGAGGAAATTAAGCTCCCGGCGTTCGGCTTCCTCCGCGTTCGGTCGCAGCAGCTTCATCTGTTCCTTCATCGAAAAGCTCGCCTGACGCGTGGTACGCGCCATCACACGCGCGTCGGCATGAACCAGTCGGTGGGTGCCCCTCTCATCCGTGCGGATGCCGCTGACGATGAGCTGTCCCTCGATCACACCGGAACCTTCCATCACCAATGTCTCACCCTCCGCGGCTTCGATCCGCACGATCACGCCGTCCGACCTCGCCTTGACGTTGCAGGGAGAATAAACGTCATCCACCTCGGGCGGCACGGCTTCCTCCTTAATCTCGACAGAGGCATAGGAGCCGGTCACATTCACCGCCATCCAACCGATCTCATGCCGCTCGATCATCACATCACGCGCCAGCCTTTGATAATCCAATGAGGGCTTGAACGCTCCGATATACAACCCGTGATCGCGCAATACGTCGTTCATCTCCGAACGGCTGACGGTTTGAAGCCCCGTGATATCAACGCTCCAGATAAACAGCGACATCACGAAGATCGACAGGACAAACGTGCACGCTCCGATCAAAATGCCGACGCGCTCCCGATAGCGGTACAGCAATGTCGGCACGCCGTTTTTTTGCGTGACCTGCAATCGCACGCCCGCGCCGCGCGCCAAAGGTCTGATCCTGCGGTAATCGGAGCGGTACATACAGGCGGTAAATCGGTCATCCGACCGACGCACCTTCCACAGGCGCACCCTGTGCCGTGAGGTGATGTTGATGAAGCGTTCGGGGTATTTGCCGTTGACGGAGAATTCGACCCATCCGCGCAGCATTCGCAGTAAATCCAACAGCATAGGCTACACCGTAAAGCTCAGGCTCATAATGAAGCCGTCGATGATCAGCGCGGAATCCGAGATACAGCGCAGATCCAACTCGCGCCCCGCGATATTCACGATCATGCCGCCTGTATTGACCCGCACGGAATCGGCAGAATATGACAGCACGCCCTTGCTGCCCTCGATCAACAGCTCGCGGTTACCACTGAGCTCGATACACGGCGCGTTCAGTGTGGATAAAAACGAGTTTTTTCGTTTTGTCTCTTTTGAATGTTCTTTCATGTTATCACCGATTCATTTTATGACGGCGATCACATATATATTATCGGTGAGTGAAATGAAGGACAAAAAATTATTCCGATACAGAAAAATAATCGCTTTGTCGCTAATCGTGCTCGGTTGTTATCTCTGCCTGCGCTACACACAGGTGTGCGCAGACGGGATC
>CACWXE010000146.1 GCA_902764715.1 uncultured Ruminococcus sp.
GGTTATTATACGAAAAAGAAGCGATGGCAAAGGGCTATCATCATATCTGCGGCGTCGATGAAGCGGGACGCGGTCCCCTCGCCGGACCTGTCTGTGCCGCCGCTGTCATCCTGCCCGAGGGCTGTATCATCGAGGGCGTGAACGATTCGAAGAAGCTCACCGAGAAGAAGCGTGACGCGCTGTTTGACGTCATCATTGAGACCGCCGTCTCCTGCTCCATCGCCTTCGGCACGGTGGAGGAGATCGAGCGCGACAATATCCTCGTCACCACGATGAACACGATGAAACGCGCTGTCGAGGGCTTGTCCGTTAAGGCGGATTACGCCATGATCGACGGCAACCGCCTGCCGCCGCTCGATATCCCCGCCGAGTATATCGTCAAGGGTGACGCTAAGTCGATGTCCGTCGCCGCCGCGTCGATCCTCGCCAAGGTCAGCAGGGATCGCCTGATGCTCGAGTACGCCGAAAAATACCCGCAGTACGCCTTTGAAAAGCACAAGGGCTACGGAACCAAGCTCCATATCGAGAAGATCCTCGAGTACGGCGAGACCCCCATCCACCGCCCGAGCTTCCTCAAAAAGATCTACGCGAAATATAAATAAGGCTCCCTTTCCTAAGGGAGCTGTCGCCGGACGCTTGCGTCACGGTGACTGAGGGTTGATAATTATGAAACCATTCTCCAACCGATCCTTCGGCGCGTTGGGTGAAAAGCTCGCCGCCAAATACCTCAAACAACAACATTATAAAGTTCTCTACAAGAATTATAAAAACAAACTCGGTGAGATCGACATCATCGCCCGCGACGGTCGGGAGATCGTATTCGTCGAGGTCAAGACCCGTTCCGCGAGCCCCTATCTCGGCGGACAATACGCCGTCGACAAGCGCAAGCAGTTCCACATCATGCGCACCGCCGCGTACTTTCTCGACGCGAAAAAGATCAAGCTCCAACCGCGTTTCGACGTCCTCGAGATGGAGGTCGATCGTTCCTCTGGACAGCTGATCAAGGCGAATCACTACAAAGCCGCCTTCGCCCAAACCGAGGATTACGCGCGATTTTGACGGAATATCGACATTCCTGCCTCCCGATCATAGGGGAGGCTTTTGCTTTTCAAGGCGTTTTTGCCATAAAAAGCATGATTAAATCTGCTTTTTTGTACCTTTGACTATTGCGAAAAACCGACGATTATGGTATGATACAATAGAATATAATGGGCAGGGTGACAGTAATAATCCGTACCTGCTGAAAATGGCAATATTTCGGCTGCTTTCAGCTTATCAATCTGCCCGTCAAAACCACGGTTCGGATTATTAGTGTCACCCTAAGGAGGGTCTATATGTTTTACAACTCTACTCAGGATAAAACCAAGGCTGTTCTGTCTGCTCAGGCGATCGCGCAGGGCATCTCACAGGACGGCGGTTTATTTGTGCCCGAGAGCTTCCCTCAGATCACCGAAGAGGAGCTCAAAGCGATGCTCTCGATGTCCTATCAGGACAGGGCAAAATGTATTATCGCAAAGTACCTGACCGATTTCACCGAGGAGGAGATCGCCGACTGCGTCGACAGCGCTTATACCGTCGAGAAGTTCGGCTCCGAGAATCCCGCTCCGCTCGCGACGGTCGATTTCAACGGCGCCGAGCTGAACCTTTTGGAGCTCTGGCACGGTCCCACCTGCGCCTTCAAGGATATGGCGCTGCAGATCCTGCCGCATTTCCTCACCAAATCCCTGCAAAAAGCAGGCGGCGGCAAGGACGCGGTCATTCTGGTCGCGACCTCCGGTGATACCGGCAAGGCGGCGCTCGAGGGCTTCAAGGACGTCGATCACACCAAGATCATCGTCTTTTACCCGGTCAACGGCGTTTCCGCGATGCAGAAGCACCAGATGAATACGCAGGAGGGCGACAACGTCTATGTCTGCGCCATCCGCGGCAACTTTGACGACGCCCAGACCGCGGTCAAGAAGATCTTTACCGATACCGACACGCAGGCGGTCTTGAAGGAACATAACATGATGTTCAGCTCCGCGAACTCCATCAACTGGGGTCGACTGCTCCCGCAGATCGTCTACTATGTGTCCGCGTACTGCGACATGGTCAACAAGGGCAAGGTCGCGTTCGGCGATAAGATCAACATCACCGTACCCACCGGCAACTTCGGCAACATCCTCGCCGGCTACTACGCGTATCAGATGGGCCTTCCCGTCAAAAAGTTCATCTGCGCGTCCAACTCCAACAACGTACTCACCGATTTCATCCGAACCGGTGTTTACAATAAAAACCGTGATTTCTACACCACCGTATCTCCCTCGATGGATATCCTGGTATCCTCTAACTTAGAGCGTCTGCTCTACTGCATGTCCGGCAACAACGACGTTGAGACAAAGGGCTACATGGATCTCTTGAAGAGCGAAGGTATGTACACGGTTTCCGCGCCTCTGCAGGATAAGCTCCAGTCGATGTTCTGGGGCGGCTATGCCGACGAGAACGCGACCGAGAGAACGATCCACGATCTCTTTGAACAGCAGCATTATCTCTGCGACACCCACACCGCCGTGGCGGTCAGCGTGTGCGATGCGTACATCCGCGAGACAGGGGATAAGACCCCCGTTGTGATCGCCTCCACCGCCAGTCCCTACAAATTCTCCAAGGCGGTGCTCGGCGCGCTCGATCAGGGCAAGATGCCCGAGAGCGAATTCGACATGGTCGAACAGCTCCATAAGCTCACCGGCGCTGAGGTGCCCGCACCGCTCGCTTCCCTGCGCGGTAAGCAAACGCGTTTTTCCGATGTGACCGATAAGGAAGATATGCAGAGCGTCGTCCTCGGTGCACTGGGGATCGATACGAATCCTTGATAAAAGATTTAATAAGATATCAGAGATAAAGGTTTTTATTAAGGAGTAGTATATATGAGCTTGTTTGCGATCGCAGATCTGCATCTGTCGCTCGGCACCGACAAGCCGATGGATGTGTTCCGCGGCTGGACGGACTACGTCGACCGCCTTAAAGCCAACTGGGAGAGGCTCGTGACCGATGACGACACTGTTGTTGTCGCGGGGGATATCTCATGGGCGATGAAGCTCGAGGAGTGTGACGCGGATTTTTCGTTCATCCACTCCCTGCCCGGTCAAAAGCTCTTTTTAAAGGGCAACCACGATTACTGGTGGCAGACCAAGAAGAAGCTCGACGATTACCTTGCCGACCGCGGCTTTGACACGATCAGGATCCTGTTCAATAACGCGTTCATGGTCGAGGGAAGGACCGTCTGCGGCACACGCGGCTGGTATTATGACAAAGAGGGCGAGCACGATATCAAGGTCATCAACCGTGAGATCGGACGTTTGAAGATGTCATATGCCGAAGCGAAGAAGCTCAGCGATACGGATCCGATCGTCTTTCTCCATTATCCGCCCGTCTACGGCGATGTGGAATGTGAGGAGATCATGTCTGCTCTCTCGGAACTCGGCGTCAAGGAATGTTACTACGGTCATCTTCACGGTGAGCGTACCCACCAAAACGCCGTCATCGGCAATTATAAGGGTATCAACTTCCATCTGATCGCCTGCGACTACACCAAATTTGTTCCTGTTTTGGTACGATAACTAATTAATACCAAAATGTAGGGGAGGGGTGCTCCCCGTTGGGGAGACGTCACGAAGTGACAGTGGGGGAGGCGTCTCCGCCGAGGCTTGCTCCTCCCGATTACAATCGGGCGTGCGTTACCCATCATACAATTCAAACTTTACAAATTATACATAGTATTTTATTACCATGTGTGATATATTAAACGGCAGTACCTGAGCGGTACGCCGAAAACAAAGTGATTCATTCAGGAGGAATAGAATAATGGCATTAAAATCATCTAACTTAACCGCGACCAACACCTATGAGGTAGAGGTAGAAGTAGACGGCAAAACATTTATGCAGGCCGTTTCTAAAGTATTCAAAAAACAGGCGAAGAAGCTCGCTGTTCCCGGCTTCCGCAAGGGTAAAGCGCCCCGTGCCATCATCGAGAAGATGTACGGCGAGGATGTTTTCTATGACGACGCGATGCAGGATTGCTATCCCGACGCGCTGGACGAGGCTTGTGAGGCGGCAGGCTTAAAGGTCGTCACCGTCACCGGTCTCGAAGCGACCTTCGTTTCCAAGGAAGGCTTCACCTTCAAGGCGACCGTTGTCGTTGAGCCCGAGATCGAGATCAAGGACTATGACGGCATCGAGGTCGAGAAGCTCTCCACCGCGGTCACCGATGAGATGATCGATGAAGAGTCGTACCGCTGAGAACGGCGACACCGTTGTCATCGACTTCGAGGGCTTCTGCGACGGCGAAGCGTTCGAGGGCGGTAAGGCTGAGGAATACAACCTCGAGCTCGGCTCCGGCAACTTCATCCCCGGCTTTGAGGAGCAGATCGTCGGCCACAACACCGGCGACGAGTTCGACATCGACGTCAAGTTCCCCGAGGAGTATCGGGCTGAGAACCTCAAGGGCAAGGACGCTGTCTTCAAGATCAAGCTCCACGAGATCAAGACCAAGGAGCTCCCCGAGGTCGACGATGATTTCGTCAAGGATGTTTCCGAGAAGGACACCGTCGCCGAGTATCGCGACGAGCTCAAGGAGCAGATCGCAAAGCGCCTTGAGAGCGAGTCAGAGCGTGATCTCGACGACAAGCTGACCAACGCGATCATCGAGAAGGTCGAGGGCGAGATCCCCGAGCAGATGTATGACAGAGAGGCGCAGAACATGGTGCGCGAGATGGATATGCGTCTGCGCCAGCAGGGCATGGACTTCGACACTTATATGAAGTACACCGGCATGGACGCGAACGCTGTCCTCGAGATGTACAAGCCCGAGGCTCAGCGCAGAGTCAAGATGCGCTTAGCGCTCGAGAAGATCGCCGTGCTCGAGAAGATCGAGCCCACCGAGGATCAGATCAACGAGGAGTACGACAAGATGGCGGAGTATCAAGGAGGATCTCGGCGTCCAGCTCGCGATGAAGCACGTTAAGGATAACGCGGTCATCAAATAATAATTGTCATTGCGAGGCACATTTATGTGCCGTGGCAATCTCAACCGATTATGTAGGGGAGGGGCTCGCTCCTCCCGAAAAGAATACCGATACATATTATCATGGATATGTACCATACTATAATACTGCGAAAGGAAGATCATTTATGGCATTAGTACCTTATGTAGTAGAACAAACCAATCGCGGAGAACGTTCCTACGACATTTTCTCCCGACTGTTGAATGACAGAATTATCATGCTCAACGAAGAGGTCAACGCGACGACCGCCAGCCTGGTCGTTGCCCAGCTTCTTTACCTCGAGGGTCAGGATCCCAACAAGGATATCTCCCTCTATATCAACTCCCCCGGCGGTTCCGTCACCGACGGCATGGCGATCTATGACACCATGCAGTACATCAAGTGTGACGTTTCCACCATCTGCATGGGCATGGCGGCTTCCATGGGCGCGTTCCTGCTGGCAGCCGGCACCAAGGGCAAGCGTTACGCGCTGCCCAACGCCGACATCATGATCCACCAGCCCTCCGGCGGTGCTCAGGGTCAGGCGACTGATATCGAGATCCATACCCAGCATATCCTGCACACCAAGCAGAAGCTCAACGAGATCCTTGCCGCCAACACCGGTCAGCCGCTCGAGACCATCAAGCAGGATACCGAGCGCGACAACTTCATGAACGCTCAGCAGGCGCTGGAATACGGCCTGATCGACAAGGTAATTGAACACCGCTGATTGATATCCCAAAATAATTGTCATTGCGAGGCACAAAGCCTCCCTTTCCTAAGGTGAGATTTTGTCCAAAACTGCGTTTTGGTTTACAAAATCCATACACCGGAGAGGTGGCACGGACATAATTGTCCGTGACGGAGGGTTGCTGTGTTTGATATAAGTTTATTCTGCACACAACCGCCCGCGCAACAGGATATCAAATAAGGAGATTCGTATGGCAGGAAAAAGAAAAGACGACAACGTATATTGCTCCTTCTGCGGCAAGCCGCAGGAGATGGTAGGGCGTCTGATCGCCGGCAACGGCGTGTATATCTGTGATCGCTGCATTGATCTGTGCATGTCGATTTTGGAGGACGGCGAGCCGGAGCCGGTCGAGATGGCGAAGGAGACAGCCGAATCTAAGGATAAGCTCCTGAAGCCCGCCGAGATCAAAAAGATCCTCGATGAATATGTCATCGGTCAGGAAGTCGCTAAAAAGACGCTGTCCGTAGCGGTGTACAACCACTACAAGCGCGTATTCAATCATGACGATAATGTGGAGTTCTCCAAGTCCAATGTGCTGATGCTCGGCCCCACCGGTGTGGGTAAGACCCTGCTTGCGCAGACGCTTG
The DNA here is from genome assembly GCA_902764715.1 of uncultured Ruminococcus sp. Classification (GTDB taxonomy): domain Bacteria; phylum Bacillota; class Clostridia; order Oscillospirales; family Acutalibacteraceae; genus Ruminococcoides. The sequence goes on from CACWXE010000146.1 coordinate 6,357, forward strand.
CCAAGGCGCTCGACGTGCCCTTTGCGATCGCGGACGCGACCACGCTCACTGAGGCGGGTTACGTCGGTGAGGACGTGGAAAACATCCTCTTAAAGCTGATCCAGGCGGCTGATTTCGATATCGAAAAGGCACAGCGCGGCATCATCTATATCGACGAGATCGACAAGATCGCCCGCAAGTCCGAGAACCCCTCCATTACCCGCGACGTCAGCGGCGAGGGCGTGCAGCAGGCGCTGCTCAAGATCGTCGAGGGCACCGTAGCCAATGTGCCTCCGCAGGGCGGCAGAAAGCACCCTCAGCAGGAGTTTTTGCAGATCGATACCAAGAACATCCTCTTCATCTGCGCGGGCGCGTTTGACGGACTGGAAAAGGTCGTCAAAAAGCGTATGGGCTCTTCCGTACTCGGCTTTGAGGCGGACGTTGTCGATACCAACGAAGAACTCGAGAACGAGTGGATGAAGCACGTGACCGGTCACGATCTGATCAAGTTCGGCATCATCCCCGAGCTGATCGGCAGACTGCCTGTCATCGCGGCGCTCTCCGATCTTTCCGAGGACGACATGGTGCGCGTGCTGACCGAGCCGAAGAACTCCGTCATCGCGCAGTACAAGCACCTCTTCAAGCTCGATAACGTCGAGCTGCTCTTTGAGAAAGAGGCGCTGTACGCGATCGCGAAGAAGGCGAAGGATCAGAACACCGGCGCGCGCGGACTGCGCGGCATCATCGAAGGTCTGTTGATGGATCTGATGTTTGAAACGCCCTCCGATACCACGATCGAGAAGATCATCATCACCCGTGATGTGGTGGAGAACGGCGCCGACGCGCAGATCATCCGCAACGACTCCGCGTTCCCGCTCAAACACGAATTTGACGAAGAGGAACAGGAATCCGCTTCCTAATATAGGCTCCCTTTGGTAAAGGTGCTCCCCGTTGGGGAGACGTCGCAAAGCGACAGAGGGGGAGCCGCTTCCGGCGAGGAGGCTCCTACGGGAGTGGGTGAGGGATTGTATCATTTGACTGAGCAAAGCGAGATACAATTCTAAAACAACGAGATCATTACTGGTGATTATCTCAACCGAATTCTAAAAAGGCTGTATGTAAGATGCATACAGCCTTATGCTGATTTTAGAATACTGTGGAACCTGAACCCCACAGTACCGATCAACTATCATCTATTATTTGTGAAATAAGGACGCGTGTCTTTCTCAGCTGACTGATGATTCAGCAAGAAAAAGACGCACGCGTCAAGGAGTATTATGAAAGACTTTACCGAAAGCCTGAATCTACCGGTTCTGCCGCTCAGGGGCGTTGTCATGTTCCCTAAGATGATGCTGAACTTTGATGTGAACCGCGCGCGTTCCAAAAACGCCGTCGATATGGCGGTAGAGGGTGACCAACTCATCTTCGTCACCGCTCAGTTGGACGCAGGCGTGAACGAACCCGCGGTGAACGATATATTTAAGGTGGGCGTTGTCTGCCGTGTCAAGCAGGTCGTCAAAGAAGACCGCAAGGCGACCCGCGTGGTCATCGAGGGCCTCTGGCGCGGCGCGATCATCGAGAGCGTGCCCAACGACAGCTGTCTGTACGCGGCGATCGAACCCTTCGGCAACACCCGCAACAAAACACTGACTACCCGCGATATCGCCCTGATGCGTTCGCTCAAGGCGACCTTCGAGAGATACATAGAGCTCGCGCCCAAGCTGCCTGCCGACATCCTCTTCAAGATCGGCATGTCGAGCGACCCGGGCGAGCTGGCTGATTTTGTCGCGTCCAACGTCATGCTCGATGTCGAGATCAAGCAGATGATCCTCGAGACCGTCAATCTGTCCGACCGCCTCGAGGTGCTGATCGACGCCATGCAGAACGAGATCTTCATCATGAGCGTCGAACAGGACATCATGGAAAAGGCGAAGGAGCGCATCGATCAGAGCCAGCGCGATTACTATCTGCGCGAGCAGATGAACGTGATCCGCGACGAGCTGGGCGACGGCGGCGAATTCAACGATATCGACGAACTGCGTAAGAAAATCGCCGATATGAAGCTGCCCGAAGAGGTCGAAAAAGCGCTGATGAAGGAATGTTCGCGACTGGAGCGTCTGCCTGTCGGCACCAACGAATCCAGCGTGATCGAGACCTACATCGACACCGTTCTGGAGCTTCCTTGGAATACGACGACAGAGGAGAATATCGATCTGGAGGCTGTGCGCGAACAGCTTGACCGCGACCATTACGGTCTTGATAAGGTCAAGAAGCGCATCATCGAACAGCTCGCTGTCCGCAAGCTGAGCGATAAGGCAAAGGGGCAGATCATCTGTCTGGTCGGCCCTCCCGGCGTCGGCAAAACCTCCATCGCGACCTCCATCGGCGAGGCGATCGGCAGAAAGAGCCATCGCGTCGCCTTGGGCGGCGTGCGTGACGAGGCTGAGATCCGCGGCCATCGCCGCACCTATATCGCCTCGATGCCCGGACGCATCATCAACGCGATCCGCAAATGCGGCACCCGCAATCCGCTGTTGATCCTCGACGAGGTCGATAAGCTCAGCGCCGATTACAAGGGCGATCCGTCCTCGGCACTGCTCGAGGTGCTCGACAGTGAGCAGAACTATGCCTTTGTCGACCATTATATCGACCTGCCGTTCGATCTTTCCGACGTGATGTTCATCACCACCGCCAACGACGCCGACGCGATCCCCGCGCCCCTGCGCGACCGTATGGACGTCATCGAACTGCCGTCCTATACCCGCGTCGAAAAGTTCAATATCGCTAAAAAGCACCTGCTGCCCAAGCAGATGGAGCTCAGCGGGATCAAGCGCAAGAATTTCCGTATGACCGATAAGGCAATCTATTCCGTGATCGATTTCTACACCCGCGAGGCGGGCGTGCGAAATCTCGAGCGTGAGCTGATGGCGATCCTGCGCAAGGCGGCTGTCGCGATCCTCTCCGATCCCGAGACGGTCGTGCGCGTCAACGACAAGAATCTCGACGCTTATCTCGGCGTCAAAAAATATCTCGACGATATCTCCGCTAAGAAGGATGAGGTCGGTCTCGTGAACGGACTGGCGTGGACGGCTGTCGGCGGCACACTTTTGCCGCTCGAATGTGTCGTCATGCCCGGCTCCGGCAAGATTGAGCTGACCGGCTCGCTCGGCGATGTGATGCAGGAGAGCGCCAAGGCGGCGATCACCGCGATCCGCACCCGCTGTGAGCAATATCAACTCGACGCGGATTTCTATAAGAACAACGATATCCATCTCCACGCCTTAGAGGGCGCGATCCCTAAGGACGGCCCCTCCGCGGGTGTGACGATGGCGACCGCGCTGTATTCCGCTTTGACGGGACTTCCCGTCCGCGCCGACGTCGCGATGACCGGCGAGATCAGCAT
>CACWXE010000147.1 GCA_902764715.1 uncultured Ruminococcus sp.
TGCCCCCGTCCTGTACCGCGACCGATTATTGTTACTATCTGCATGAAGGAATCCGACTGTCTTCCCCCGATGTGGATGCGCTCAGCAAAGGCTTTGTACAGGCAGCGCAAAAGAAATCTTCGGCGCTGATGGTCAATGTGGATTCCGATACTTTTACACCACAGACGTTGACACAGGCGCTGTTTGACGGCGATCAGCCGTATTATCAGGCGATGGATCAGGCGAATACCGTTCTGACTGACGCTCCCCTGAATACGGACGCCGACGCGGTGTATTATTGCCTTGATGACCGCGGGCTGATCGTGTTTGAAATGCCGTACCGATAAGCTGTATCGCGTCGCCGTGCAGCAATGAAATGGTGAAATGATAATGAAAAAACGATGGATGATTATACTTTTGATCCTATTGACGGGATGTCTGTGCTCGTGCAGTCTTTCGGACATTCTGCCGACGATTCAATTTCCTCAAAGAACAACTGAGACAGTAACGCCGTATAAGGAGGTCAAGCCCGATAACCTGACCTACAGCGAAGGCTATGAGCCGGTCACCTCGACCTATTCCTATGACGCACTCCCGAAAGAGGGAGAAAAGCTGCTCTATAATAGGATCCTCGAGAACTGTTACGATATCTCGCCGAATCCGACGGAAGACCGGTATCCCATGCCCAGAATCGAGCTGAATGGTTATTCGTTGAGTGAGGCAGAGGTGCGCACAACGTCAAAAGCCCTGACCGACGATCATCCCGAGATCTTTTGGCTGACCGGTACCATCGGCTTTTACGCGGATGAGAGTATGACGGCGATCCAGACCTATTCCAACTTTTCGCCCGAAGAGGTCGGCACACGCGTCAGCACGATGCGTTCTGCCGCCAACGCTTTTTACACGAGCGTACCCGATGGACTGTCCGCTTTTGAGCGCGAGGTGATGGTGCATGACTTTTTGATCGACCACGTTGAGTATGATAAGAACGTGGACACCATCAATCTGGATAACAACAATCCCGACACCTATACCGCCTACGGCGCGCTGGTCAATCGGGTGTCGGTGTGTGAGGGCTATGTCAGAGCGTTTCAGATGCTTCTCAACGGTCTGGGCGTCGAGTGTGTCGGCGTGATCGGTGAGAGCCAGAATCAGATGCATATCTGGAACGCCGTGAATCTGGACGGGTCATGGTATTATGTCGATCCGACATGGGATGACCAGGAAGAGACCTACGCGCGCCATTTGTACTGTAATGTCAACGAGGACTATCTTATAGAGGATCACACGATCTCTCCGCTGTTCACTACCCTCGAGGAGGATGAGATCAACGGCGTCACGGGCGAATATTCCGCCAGTGTGATGAATATCTATATTCCCGAATGTACTGATGACATCATGGGATACTACAAGCAGAAAACGCCGCATTTAAGGGATTATGACGCCGCGGATGTGAAGAGCGGTATGCTCACCGCCGCTCAGCAGCAGGAGGAGTATTTCGTTTTTTATGTGGAAGATGATCTGGATTTTCAGACCGTCATCACCGATCTGTTCGTGGAGTATCCGCAGCATTTCTTCACTTATATCAACGCGGTGAATAATTCGCTGAGCGATTACAGCGTCGACGAATCCAATATCGCTTACTTTACTCACGAAAGAGGCCGTATCGTCGCCGTGGAGCTGCATTACTATTAATAGTCATTGCGAAGCTTAGAACACTTTTGTGATAAGCTGTGGCAATTTCAACCACATCAATAGTCATTATGAGGGATCTATCCCGTGATAATCTCAACCGTATCACAGTCATTATGAGGGATCTATCCCGTGATAATCTCAACCACATCAATAGTCATTATGAGGGATCTATCCCGTGATAATCTCAACCATATCAATAGTCATTATGAGGGATTTATCCCGTGATAATCTCAACCTTAACAGGAGGAACTATGATCGCATTATCCGTAGATCTCGGTCACGCGAGGACGGGACTTGCCGTATCGGACAAGAGCGGCTTTTTGGCGTCGTCACTGTGCGTGATCACCGAGTATAACGATGAAAAACTGATACAGAAGATCGCCGAAAAGGTGAAGGAAACCAAGGCTCAGATCATTGTTGTCGGCTTACCGCGCAATATGGACGGCAGTGAGGGAGAGAGCGCCATTCGCGCCAGAGAGCTTGCCGCGAGGCTGAGTGAGCTCACCGGCGTACCGCATCATATGCAGGATGAGCGCGGCACCACCATCACCGCGCACAGCTACCTCAGCGCGGGCAATGTGTACGGCAAAAAACGCAAGCAGAAGGTGGACGCTGTAGCGGCATCCATCATCTTGCAGGATTACTTAGACAGTCAAAAGTAAGATACAGAAAGGATAACAGAAATGGAAATGCAGGAACTGATCGCCGAGATCAACGCGCTCGCGAAGAAGAAAAAGGAAGAAGGATTGACCGACGCGGAACAAAAGCGCCAAAAGGAGCTGTACGCGATCTATCTCAAGGGCTTTCGCACACAGTTCAAACAGCGCCTCGATAACGTGGACGTCACCTATCCCGACGGCACCGTCAAGAGCCTCAAGGACGCGATGAAGAAGCAGAAGTAATGAGGAATTAGGAATGAGGAATTAGGAATTGCGGAAACGGTGACGCGTTTTGAATTGAATAGTGAAAGAAAAAACGCTCACGACTCTTTATTAGCAGTCGTGAGCGTAATTGTGTTTATAACAGTCATTGCGAAGGGCTCGACACGCGTGTCAGCCCTGTAGCAATCTCAACCGAGATTATTATTCGTCAGCGAGTGGATACGCGGTATTCCGATTTGTCGCCTCCGTGAGGGAGAGGAAGATGAAAAGGAACGGCGTGACGATCGGGTTGTACAGGTTGACAACGGACTGCGCGAGATAGCAGATCATCGGGCAGACAAAGATCAGAACGGTCGGATTCTTTTTTGCGGTTTTGATCGCGCGGACGATTACCGAGCCCATCACGCCGAGATATGCCGTCAGTCCGAGCACGCCTTGCGTGAGCAGATAATTGATGAATTCGTTGTGGGCGCAGTCGGTGGAGCTGTCGCCGAAGCGGGAGGATAGTTCGCCGAAATGCGGCTTTAAGACATAATAGGCGGTGTCGGGACCGGTGCCGAAGAGGATCTGCAGCGGCCTGAATTTGGTGAATTCTTCAAAGCTGACGCGCCACATAAAGCCGCGGTGCGTGCCCCAGTAATCGTCGAACCGAAGCAGCTTTTTGAAACTGCCGATATCGGTCTCACGGTCGATGAAGCTGAAATAGATGAACGCGCCCAATGCCGTTATAATTCCGATAACGAATAATACAGCGAACGTGATCGTCACAGCCTTCGCGGGGTAACGCGCCTCGAGCTTCTTCTCAAAGAACATCATCAACAGATACAGCAGGCAGCATACCGCGATCGGCAGGAACATCAGCTTGTGATAGATCAAAAAGTGCTGCATGAACTCAAAGCCCTTGTTGTGATCGCCGATGATCAGCGCGAAGATCCACAGCACCTTGCCGGACGCGAACAGGATCGTCAGCGCCAGCAGATAGCGTTTGAGATAGTTGAAGCTGCGCGCGCAGAAGATCGCCATCACCGGCAGGATCACAAGCAGACCGAGAATGTCGGAGGTCGAGTCCGCGCACAGCAGTCCGGTGTAGGCGAACAGGATTGATATACCGGCGACGATGCGGACGAGCTTGTTCTCCGCAATCACAAAGAACATCACGGCGGCGGGCAGGAAGATGCACATAAATGCCGCGATGATATTTTTGTTGCCGAGGGTGGAGCCGAAGTCGGCAACGGTCGCCTCGTCGTAGCCCTCGAGCATATGGAGCGGATCGATGTAGAAGAAGTTGAGCACCGTCAGCAGTGCGATGATCGAGGACGTCACCAGATAGATGATAAAGACGTAATCCTTCTTGACATAGTTGCGGGTGATGATGAAGTACATCATCGTGTACAGGAACAAGAGCAGTAACCCATTGTTGCGGCTGTGGATCGCTCCGCTGACAAAGGGGTTCGGACCGAGCAGTGCTTCATTCGGGTGTTCTGTCATCAAGGTGGAGATGACCGCGAATCCGAGGAAACACAGCATACAGATATCGGTCACCGAAAACGGTGTGAGCAACGCCGCCTTGTGATCGGCGCGGATCTCATCGACGTAGCTGAAATACATGCATAGTCCGGTCGAGATAATGAAAATGGCGGTTGCGATCACGTAAAAGAAGTATTTATCCAGCCGCGCGTGCGCGTATTGTTCTGTTAAAAACAGCGGAAAGAAGCTGAACATAAGCGCCAGATAGTAGTTGACCAGCGAATGCTTGACGGCGTATTTCGGCAGTGTTTTCTGCGCGGGGGGGTGCGCGTTATATTGCGTTTGTTTCATATGTGATATCCTTTGCGGCGATCCCAACCTAAGCAGTTGCAGATCGTAAAGTAATAAAAAATTCCTACCCTTAAGGTGACAGAAACCACGGTCAGGATCGTTTCTGTCATCCTAATCGTAACGCAAAAGGGTAGGAATGTCAACAATCATTTGGTTTTACGGCGGATCAGGCGTACCGCGTTCAAAACGCAGATCAGGCAAACGCCGGTGTCGGAGAATACCGCCAGCCACAGCGGCGCGATATTCATGATCGCGAGGATGATGATCACAGCCTTGACGATCAGCGAGAAGGTGATGTTCGCCTTGACGGTGGAGAGCGTTCTGCGGGCGAGCCGTACAGCGCGGGGGAGAGAAGAGAGGTTCTCGGAGCTGAGCACCATATCGGCGGATTCGATCGCCGCGTCGGAGCCGAGTCCCATCGCGATGCCGCAGGTGGCGCGGCTGAGTACCGGAGCGTCGTTGATGCCGTCGCCGACAAAGGCGCAGGAGCCGC
>CACWXE010000148.1 GCA_902764715.1 uncultured Ruminococcus sp.
GTCTCGGTAAAATGGGACAGGCTGTGGAAGCTTGCATCAACGAGCGCGAGGATACGATGATATCCTGCGGCGTCGATATCGCCGACGGCGACAAAGCATATCCCGTATACACCTGTTTTTATGACGTTCAGGAAAAGCCCGACGTTATCATCGACTTTTCCAATCCGCTGGTGCTCGATGATATGCTCTCTTTCGCCGTGAAGAATCAAACTCCCGTCATCATCTGCACCACCGGTTTCTCCGACGCGCAGGTGCAGAAGATCAAGGATACCGCGAAACAGATCCCTGTGTTCTATTCCGGCAATATGTCGCTGGGCATCAACGTGCTGATCGCGCTGTCAAAGATGGCGGCTAAGGTGCTGTACAACAGCTTTGATATCGAAGTGGTGGAAAAGCATCACAATCTCAAGATCGACGCGCCCTCCGGTACCGCGCTGATGATCGCTGACGCGATTAACGAGGAGATCGGCGGCGCTCAGTATGTCTATGACCGTCACGCGTACCGCAAAAGACGCGAGCATAATGAGATCGGCATCCATTCCATCCGCGGCGGTACGATCGTCGGCGAGCATGAGGTCATCTTCGCGGGTCATGACGAGGTCGTTTCCTTGAAGCATCAGGCGCAGAGCAAGGGCGTATTTGCGGCAGGCGCTGTCAATGCAGCCGCCTACATGAAGGACAAGCCCGCAGGCTTGTATGATATGTCTGATGTATTGAAGGGATAACTCCCGTATCGCATACTCGTATTTTTTGCATTTTTAAAACTATCGTACTTCTGACGATAATGTCTCCGGAAAAAGACGCACGCGTCACACCTTTTGTTTTCTATCTTAGACTGATACGGAGCAGAAATGCCTATCATTTAACACCCCGGTTAAGGGGATAACAGAAAACAGATGCGCGCATCTCACACCTTTGTTTTTCTATCATAGACTGATAGGGAACAGAGGTGTTTTTTTATGAAAAATGAATTGATACTTTTACCTTCCGTGACCTACGCGATGAAGGCAAAGAGTATTTTGGAACAATATCAGATCCGTTCTTATATCCAGCGCACACCCAAGAATGTGACTATCAAATCCTGCGGTTACTGTCTGTTTGTGCCGAACCGAACCGATGAAGCGGAAAAACTCCTGCGCCAAAAGGGCGTTCGCGTACTCGGCAGAGCGGAGCGGGAAAAGCCGTGATCTACCTCGACAACTCCGCCACCACGTACCCAAAGCCGCCGCAGGTGATCCGCGCGGTACAGCAGGCAGTCAGGAGCTATGGCTTCAATCCCGGCAGAGGCGGCTATCGGCAATCCCTGCAAACAGCGCGGATGGTGTACGAGGCGCGCGAGACGACCGCGGCTTTCTTTCACGCGCCGTCACCCGAAGACGTCATCTTCACGCCCGGCTGCACCCAAGCCCTGAACACGGTCATCAAGGGCGTGCTCCATCACGGTGATCATGCGGTGATCTCCTCCTTAGAGCACAACGCGGTATACCGACCGCTGTATCAGCTCGCCGAGATGGGGGAGATCACCTTTGATATCGCCGACGTCGTGATAGGGGATGACGAAGCGACATTATCCAACTTTCGCAACGCGATCAATCGACACACGCGGTTGATCCTCTGCACCCACGCCTCCAACGTCATCGGCTATAAATTGCCGACAGAACGGCTTTGCGCTCTGGCGCACAGCTACGGCATCATGTTTTGTCTGGACGCCGCCCAAAGCGCGGGCGTTTTCCCGATCGACATGGTGAATGACGGATACGACTATGTTTGCTGTCCGGGACACAAATATCTTTACGGCCCGATGGGAATAGGACTGCTGCTGATCGGAAATGATAATCGTATCGCCCCGCTGATCGCCGGAGGCACGGGGAGTATGTCCGCACAGCCGGAAATGCCGGATTTTTATCCCGATCGACTGGAGGCGGGCACACAGAACATCGCGGGCATCCTCGGACTGAAAGCTGGTGTGGATTTTGTCATGTCACACGGGATAGAGAGGATCTATCAAAAAGAAAACAGGCAGATCGAGGGGCTGTATCGAACATTGAAGCGCCATGATAAACTCCGTATTATCGGCAGAGAGGATGACCGAGAGGGCGTATACGCGCCGGTGTTGGCGTTGACCGTCGACGGCACGGACAGTGAATCCGTCGCGGTAAAACTCTCCGAGCAGTTCAATATCGCCGTCAGAGGTGGCTTACACTGCGCTCCGCTGGCTCACAAAGCGCTCCATACACTCGACAGCGGCGTTGTCCGCATCTCTCCGTCAGTATTCACTTCCGCTGATGAAACGGCATATTTACAGAGGGTATTAAGCAGAATGTAAATGCAATGTGAAATCTTTCTGAAAAATACCGGTTTCACCTTGCAATCATAAATAACGTATGTTAGAATGAAAATATAATTGATTAAATTGAGTTAGTATGGTCTTTACAAATAAAGGACCATCAGGAATGTTAAAGCTTTCGGAAGGACGAATATATGGAACAAACTTTTTTCTCACAGCTGTTAGCAACATTGAAAACCTTTACCTTTAAGGATTTTATCGATGTTACGATCATTGCGCTGTTATTATTCTATCTGTTACGATTATTCCGTCAAAGCCGTGTCGGTCAGCTGATCAAGGGCTTCTTGATCTTATTGGCCGTCTACGGTGTGTCGTATCTTTTCCAGCTCACGATGTTGAAGTATATCCTCAACTCGATCTTCACCTATTGGGCGATCATCTTCATCGTCGTATTCCAGCCTGAGCTGCGACTGGGTCTGGAACGGCTGGGCCGATCCAACAAAAGGCTGCGCAGCTTTGTATCCTCGACGGTACAGAATCCCGAGGATCAGATCTATAGGGCTCTCTCCGATGTGGCGGATACCTGCGCGGTTTTCTCTAAATCCAAGACCGGCGCGCTGATCGTGTTTGAGCGCGAAACACCGCTCGGTGAAATAGCTGAGACCGGTACCGTTCTCAACAGCGACGTATCTCCCGCGCTGTTGGGCAACATCTTCTTCAATAAAGCGCCTTTGCATGACGGCGCGTGTATTATCCGCGAGGGCAAGATCCATGCGGCGGGCTGTATCCTTCCGCTGTCGGATAACCTGAACATCAGTCAGGATCTGGGCACCCGCCATCGTGCCGCGATCGGTATCTCCGAGGCGAGTGACGCGGTCGTGGTCGTCGTATCGGAAGAGACCGGCAGTATCTCTGTCGCGCTCAACGGTATATTGACGCGCGATTTCAAACGTGATGACCTTTATAACAGGTTGGTCGAATTGATCATTGTCGGAGATAACAACAACGCTTCCGGCATGTTTGCTACTCTTTTCAATAAGCGAAAGGAGAAGAAGAATGAAAAAGAATAAAAAGAGTTTCTTATCAAGATTATTTGATTCTAACATCTTCTTGCTGATCCTTTCCTTCATCCTATCCTTCACATCATGGATCATCGTATCGTTTGTTTCCGATACCAATATCAAGCCGGTCAACGTTCCCAACGTACCGGTCACCATCAATCTGCCTGATTCGGATTTTGAATACACCTATTTTATCGATAAGTACTCCGGTGTATCGACTGACGATAACGGCGTTCCGCTGGTATCTGTCGATGTCAAGGGCAACGCGATCATCGTCGGCTCCTTAAAGCCTGAAAACATCTATATCACAGGCAAGCTCAATATTCCCAGCAACGCCGTTCTCTCTCCGCAGGAATATAAGGTCTCTCTGAATTATGAGAAGACCGGCGCGCTGACGAACTATGATGTTGAAGCGATCACTCCCTCGACGTTAACGGTATTTGTCGATCAGTCTCTGGAAAAAGAATTCGATATCGTCAACGCCTGTACCTTCAAAAACGACGATAAAAACAAGTATGCCAACATCACGCTTTCTCAGTCAAAAATCAAGGTCAGCGGTCCCGAATCCATCATCAATGAGATCGCTACCGTAGAAGTGCATGATGAGATCACCGAAGAAGGAACCACAAAGAAAGACTTCATCTATAAAGACAAGGAAGGCAGAATGATAGAGGATTATTATCTTACTCCCTCTGTTGATACTGTCGATGTCACCGCCAAGCTGTTGCCGATCGCTACCGTCAATCTGAAGGTCGAATATAAAAACAAGCCGAGCGGTGTAAAGACGCAGGCAAACGTATCACCCGCGGCGGTCAGGATAGCCGGTGAGCAGTCGGAGCTGGATAAGTACAAAAACGGCTTGACGCTCACGACGCTGGATTACGCCGATCTGAAGAACGAACTCTTCAAGGAGGATTTCACTATCACGCCTCCGGATAATTGTAAGATCATCGCGGATGAAAACGAAAAGACCGCTCCCACCAAGGCTACGGTATCGCTGGAACTGAGCCCGTACTCAGACGGTTCTGTTTCTAAGAAGATCACCTATGAATCCGACGATTACACCTATGCCTTTACGCCGGGTGAGATCAGTGTGAAGCTTTACGGAAACGAAGACGAGATCAAGGATATTACTTCAGGTGACATCAAAATGACCGTTGAGATTCCGGATGACTTCAAGGAAAAGCTCAAAGAATTACAACCCGGTCAAAGCGTATCCAGACAGGGCATCAAGTTGCAACTGTCGTTGAGCGGTGATTATACCGAAACGTGGATCTACGGATCATACACGGCTGATCAGGTCACTGTCACAAAGAAATAACCGTCAACGCACTGTCACACGGCAGTGCGTTTTCTTATGTCATAATCAGTCCAATCAATATCTGAGAAGCCGATTAAAAGGCTCCTTTTGGGAAAGGTGCCCCCGTTGGGGGAATGTCCGAAGGACAAGGGGAGATTCCCCTGTTAGGGGAAATGTCCGCAAAGCGGACAAAAGGGTCGGCTGTCTTCGCAGGCGTTAAGCCGAAACTGAGGGATTGTATTAAATTATCTGAGCGAAGCGAGCATCTCAAAGAAATAACGTTTATGTTATAGCAAATAAAATATAGAATAATTTGCCATATAAAGCAAAAACTCCCTTCCACAACGGAAGGGAGTGATTCATTATCTATGATATTCGATCAAAAACGCGCGGGCGTCATGTACTTATACTTATTGATCTTGAGCACACCCTGTGACGAATCCGATACATCCTTATGATAGTGCACGCTCTGTACCAGCCCGATGCTGATCAGAACGGATAGCAGGGAGGTACCGCCGGAGGAGAAGAACGGGAGGGTGATACCGACAACGGGGAGAAGTCCGAGCACCATGCCGATGTTGATGATCGACTGCACGCTGATCATCGCGAACACGCCAACACAGATCATCCTGCCCAGATAATCACGCGCCGACATCGCATTCATCGCGATCTTGACGCAGATCAAAAGAAGGATGAACACCAGCAGTACACAGCCGATGAAGCCGAGTTCCTCGCCGGCTACGGTAAAGATAAAATCGTTTTCCTGTTCGGGAACGATACCCGAGGCGACCCTCGCGCCGTTGCCGAGTCCCGTGCCGCTCAGTCCGCCCGAGGCGACGCTGACCTTGCCCTGATACTGCTGCCAGCCGTAGTTCTTCATCGCGTTGCCGTCGATGTCAAAGATCGCGGTGAAGCGGTTCTTTTGTTCCTCATTGAGGAAATAGCTCCACAGGATCGGGATGCCCGCCGCGAGCAGTACGATCATGATCAGGAAGTATCGGAGCTGTACGCCGCCGATAAACGCCGTGATGATGAACATGAACAGGAAGATCAGCACCGTACCGTCGTCGCCCTGCATATGGATCAGCACCACCGGTACCGCCATATGGATCACCAGCGAGATGACGCCGAGCAGGTGATGGAGCATATCATTCTCCTTGAGCAGCTGCATATGTCGGGAGAAGGTGACGATGAAGAACACCTTCACCAGCTCCGACGGCTGGAAGGAGATTCCGCCCGGCAGCATGATCCACGCGGTATCATCCGTACCGGTGACGTTCCGTCCGAATACGAACACCATCAGCAG
>CACWXE010000149.1 GCA_902764715.1 uncultured Ruminococcus sp.
TTCTGCCCGCATGCCCCCTCGTCAGAGGGGGCTGGAAAAGACACGCGCCCCCGCGACACGCGTGTCCGTCAGAGGGGGCTGGAAAGGTTTTTCTACAGAATAAAAGATTCCGCGAAACAAACACTAACTTCAGGTTGGTGATGATATGAAGGCGCGTTTTTTCAGCGACAAGCCCCGGCTGGTTTTCTTTTTCAGCTATACATTATTATTTATCCTCGCGGTACAGGCGGCGGCATTTGTCCTGCCGTTCTTTTTATCGCTCCTGATCGCGGTGCTGATGAAGCCGCTGTACAGCTGTCTGCGGACGAGCTTTCGCTTTCGATCCTCCTTTGCCGCGACAACGCTCACCTTGCTCGTGTTCGGCGTCATTTTCGCCGTGATCGGGATCATTCTCTATCTGGCGGTGAGTCAGGCACTGAGCCTGTTGGAGGACTATCGCGGCGTGATCGTCGATCTGTTCCGCTCTCCCGAGCTGTTTGACACACTCAAAGAGCACATCTTCTCGGGCGATTTGCTGAATACCGTGACCTCTGTCGCGACAACGCTGTTTCACGCGGTACCGCTCGGGATCACTTTCGTGATCGTGACCTTTGCGCTGACGGTGTTCTTTCTGCACCATTTGGACGGTTTGCGTGACGATCTGCTGCATCGCGCGGGGGAGTACGGAGATGTCCTCGGCAGCGTCATGCACATCGCGGGCGATACCCTGCGCCGGCTGATCCGCTCCTATCTGATTTTGTACGCGATCACCTTCGTTGAGGCGGTCTTTATCTTTTATCTGACAGGCGTAGAATATCCGATCGCGTTCGCGTTTGTGACCGCCGTGGCGGACATATTGCCGATCTTAGGCCCCGGTACGATATATGTGCCGCTTGCTGTGATTTTTATTCTGCAAAAGAATTATATCAGCGGCGTGATCCTGTTGATCTACTTTCTTTTGACGGTGATCATCCGCCAGATCCTCGAGCCGCGCATCGTGTCCGATCAGGTCAAGGTGCATCCGCTGGTCGTGCTGTCGGCGATCTACTTTTCCATCGTCAGCATGAACATCTGGGTGCTGTTTTATGTGGTCAGCATCTTCATCGCGTATCGCGTACTGAATACGGCGCGTGTATTTGAAAATGATTCAAATAAGCGGAATCTGTGATATGTCTTGATATTTTTTTTTATTATAGTATAATACAATTATAATAGATAAATCTGTGCTTTTGGAGGAATACAAATGAAACAGAGTATCGACAGCTTTTTTGAATCGATTCACGGAAAACGCATTGCGCTGATCGGCATGGGCCGCAGTCATATGCCGCTGATCCCGCTGTTCACCAAATACGGCGCGACCGTCATCGCCTGTGATAAGCGCAATGAAGAAGCGCTTGGCGAGGTCGCCGAAAAGGCAAAGGCGGACGGCGCTCAGCTTTCTTTAGGCGAACACTACCTTGACGATATCGATGTCGATATCGCGCTGCGCACCCCCGGTATGCCGTTTTGGTGTGACGAGCTCAACGCCCTGCGTCAGAAAGGCGTGACCATCAGCTCCGAGATGGAGATCTTCTTCGATATCTGTCCGTGCAAGATCTACGCGGTGACCGGCTCCGACGGCAAGACAACGACCACCTCCGTTATCGCCGAAATGCTCAGAGCCGACGGTTATACCGTCCATGTCGGCGGCAATATCGGCAAGCCCCTCCTGCCGGAGATCGAGACTATCTCGCCCGATGATGTGTGCGTCGTGGAGCTGAGCTCCTTCCAGCTGATCTCCATGCGCCAGAGTCCCGACGTCGCGGTCGTGACCAACCTCGCGCCAAACCACCTCGACGTTCACAAGGACATGGACGAGTACATAGAAGCAAAGAGAAATATAATTCTTTATCAGAATGAAAATCAAAAGGCGGTTCTGAATTACGATAACGAGATCACCCGCTTGTTTGATCTGAGCTGTAAGGGAGAGGTCATCTTTTTCTCCCGTAATAAAAAGCTCCGTCACGGCGCGTACCTTGACGGCAACACCATCGAGTATGCGGAGGACGGCAAGATCTTTGATGTTCTCGACATCCGCGACATCAAGATTCCCGGTATGCACAATGTTGAGAATTATATGACGGCGATCTGCGCCGTGTGGGGTGACGTCAGCGTCGAAAGCATCCGCAAGGTCGCGCGTGAATTCGGCGGCGTGGAGCATCGCGCCGAGTTCGTCCGTGAGCTCGACGGCGTCAAGTATTATAACGATTCCATCGCCTCCAGCCCGACCCGTACCGCCAGCGGCACCCTGTCGCTCTATGACTTCAAGCTGATCCTGATCGCGGGCGGCTATGACAAGCACTTGGATTACACCGAGCTGGGCGACAAGATCTGCGATAAAGTCAAGATCGCGATCCTGATGGGCGCGACTGCCGACAAGATCGAGACCGCGATCCGTCAGTCGTCCAAATACTCCGAGAATAATCCCGTCATCATTCGTGTCAACAACATGGAAGAAGCGGTAAAATGCGCGCGTGAAAATGCAGTCGAGGGCGATATCGTGTCGATGTCGCCGGCGTCCGCAAGCTTCGATCTGTACAAGGATTTTGACGTGCGCGGCAAGCACTTCAAAGCGCTGGTCAACGCCCTATGATCCGACAGGCAGACCAAAACAGCCTGCGTTCCTTTTCGACAAACGATCCGTTTTATACCCGTATCCTCTCGCTGTACGAAAGCTATGGCGGAGGATATGATTTTGTCGGCTTTTGGGTGCAGGAAACAGAGAGTAAACTCACTTCGGCGATCTCACGCTTTGAGGATAAGTTCAGCCTGTATCTCACCGATGATTCCGATCTCGAAGAGATCAGTTCCTTCCTGCGTTTTCAGGGCGCGGGAGCAGTGATGTGTGCCCGCGGATTTTCCCTTGATATCAAGGCGGATCGCGTGATCGAGGGGCAGGTTTTGCGCTATACCGGCGAGCGATATAATTCCGAATTAGAATTATACTCACCCGAGATCAAGCCGTTTTATGAGCTGCTGCAGAGCTGTGCGAGCGACATATTTATTGTCCCTGAATACATGACCTTTTTGTCCGATGTGACCCACCGCCGCAATCTCGGTAAATGCACGATCCTCGGCACGGATATCGACGGGACACTTGTGTCCGGTTTAATGACTGTGTCAGAAACGTCATCCGCTGTTATCCTCGGCGCGGTAGCGACTCATCCCGACTTTCGCCGTAGGGGATTGTCGCGCAAACTGGTGCGGACGCTTGCGTCGCAAATCAACGCGCAGGGTAGAGAGGCTTACGTTTTCAGCGCCAGTGAGGCGAATACCCGATTTTATCAGAACTCAGGGTTCACGATCTGCGCCGAATTTGCAGAAATATTAGGCTCCCTTTGGTAAATGGGAGCTGTCGCCGTCAGGCGACTGAGGGATTGTATAAATTGATCGACCAACGGGAGAATCGTTCTTTTCGATAAGGAATGACCATTCCGCCACATGGAGAGAATATGAAAAACTTATTTGAAATCGATGAAAAAATACGCTCCGCCGCCGATCGGGCGATGGAGCTTTGCCGCGCGCATTTTGAAGAGATCGAGCGGATCAAAGAATATAACCAGCAAAAGATGCTCAAGGCGTTTCAGGAATACCATGTCAGCGAGGCGATGTTCGCGGGCTCGACAGGCTACGGCTACGATGACCGCGGCAGAGATACGCTCGATAGGATCTACGCCTATGTGTTCGATGCGGAGGACGCTTTGGCGCGTCAGCATTTTTTGAGCGGAACCCATACGCTCACCGTCGCGCTGTTCGGTGTACTGCGCCCCGGCGATGAGATGCTGAGCGTGACCGGCACGCCGTATGATACCATCCAACCTGTGATCGGCATCACCGAATGTTCGGGATCGCTGATCGATTTCGGCGTCAGATACAGCGAGGTCGATCTGCTGTCCGACGGTACCGTTGATCTCGAGAGTGTCAAAAAGGTGGTAGCCGAAAAGAAGCCCAAAATGGTGTATATCCAGCGCAGCAAGGGCTATGCCCGACGCCCTTCGCTGAGAAACAAGGAGATCAAAGCGATCTGTGATATCGTCAAGGCGCTGTCGCCCGATACCGTTATCATGCTCGATAACTGCTACGGCGAGTTCACGGAGTATGAATCGCCCATCTCGGTCGGCGTCGATCTGATGGCAGGCTCCATGATCAAGAACGCGGGCGGCGGTATCGCGCCTACCGGCGGCTATATCGCGGGCAGAGCCGATCTGGTCGAGCTGTGCGCTTATCGTTTATCTACGCCGGGCACGGGTAGAGAGCTGGGTTGTACGCTCGGCACCTTGCGCGAGATGTACCTCGGCGCCTACCATGCCCCTGTCGCGACGGCAGAGGCGATCAAGACCGCCGTGTTCGCGTCGGCGCTCTTCGAGGTGCTCGGCTACGACGTTGAGCCGAATTATCGAAAGCGCCGCGGCGATATCATCGACGTGATCACCCTCGGTACGCCCGAAAAGCTCTGCGCTTTTTGCCGCGGCATCCAGAGCGGTTCGCCGATCGACAGCTTTGTCACGCCGCAGCCGTCGCCCATGCCGGGCTACGACAGCGACGTCATCATGGCGGCGGGCGCCTTTACCCTCGGCTCTTCCATCGAGATCTCCGCCGACGGGCCTTTGCGAGAGCCTTACGTGGTGTATTTGCAGGGCGGAATCTCCTTTGCCACCGCCAAGATCAGCGTCATGCTCGCCGCGCAGGAAGTCGAAAAAGAACAGTAAAAGATAAGCGCTTCGGAATCCGAAGCGCTTCGGTCTGTAGAAAAACCTTTCCAGCCCCCTCTGACGGACACGCGTGTCGCGGGGGCGCGTGTCTTTTCCAGCCCCCTCTGACGAGGGGGCATGCGGGCAGAAGAGGGGGCATGCGGGCAGAACCTTATAAAGAGTGATCTGCTTTTGTTCGCGGGGGAGAGATAACGCGACGATATAGTGAAAAAACAAGGGATGACTCAATGCCATGGAAAATGCATTCAAAATGCGGCTTGAGTCAAAAGCCGAAGAATCATTGTTATAAATCGTTATCTCTCCCTCCGAGCTCGCAAGCGAGCCCACCTCCCTCGTCAGAGGGAGGATAATAGACGTACTATTCCTGACTAATGTTTTTTTGACAAGCTGAAGCGCTTCGGAATCCGAAGCGCTTTTTATCTGTTTATTCTGTTGTGATGAAAAAGGCGAACCTGCGATATGTCTTTTCGCCGATCCCCTTGACCTTCAGGATATCCTCGGCGGATCCGAAATCTCCGTTTTGTTCCCGATACTCGATGATGCTCTGCGCCTGCTTTTCCGTAAGCCCCGGCAGGGTGCTCAGCTCCTCTAAGGAGGCGGTATTGATGTTGATCGGATCGGGCTTGATCTCGGCGATCTCTTCGGGGGTATAACTTCTCGCGGGCTGTTCATAGGTGTATTGCAAATACAGCAGTACTCCGATGACGGCGATCAGTCCGACAACGCCGATGATGAGGATGATCGTACCGTTTTTGATGATTTTCATATCCGGTTCATTGATGATTTGTAGGGGAGGGTCTTGACCCTCCCGCTCGGTCAGTGTTCAGTATTGTTTATTCGATTTATCTCAGCCGCTTAAAAAACTCGCTCAATATCCCGCTGCATCTTTCCTGCATCACCCCGCCCTGATAAGCGGGATGGAACGCCAGCGGCAGATTCAGCACATCCGCCACCGAGCCGCAGCAGCCGTTCTTCGGGTCATACGCGCCGAAGTAGACCTGCGGGATCCTCGCGTTGACGATCGCGCCGGCGCACATGGGGCAGGGCTCTAAGGTGACATACAGCTCACATTCCCACAGCCGCCAGCCGCCTAAATGCTTGCAGGCGTTATCGATCGCCTCGAGCTCCGCGTGATACAGCGCGTTTTTGCCTTTTTCACGGCGATTCCTGCCTTCGCCGACGATCTCACCCTTGCGTACGACGACAGCGCCTACCGGTACCTCGCCGTCGTCAAAGGCCTCCTGCGCGAGCTTGAGCGCCCGCTCCATCATTCTTTCATCCATTACGCGGCGCCTGTAATCAGGGTGAGCAGGCTATAGGTCACCATCACTGCAGTGAACGCGATCAGGGTAGGGGAGGTGATCGCCGTTTTGACCTTCTCCTTATACGGCAGTACGGTGTTGCCGTTTTTGACCGTGAAGAAGCTGCCGTCATCCTTGTTGACGAATCGCTTGATGAAGATGAATGAGAGGATGCCGAGGATCACAAAGAGGATGCCGTAGCACATATTGGCGGTTGCTTCATCCAATATCTTGTAGGAGATAAGGATATCCGAAAGAACGGACAGTCCGTTATTCAAAAAGTGGATGATGATAGAAGGCAGCAGGGAGTTGGCCTTGATGTCAATGAACGCGAATACCAGTCCGCAGCAGAAGGTGAACGGCAGCTGTACAAAGTTGCCGTGCATCAGCGCGAACGCCGCGGAGGAGATCAGGATCGCCAGCCCTTCCGAATACGGTCTGAGCACGCCCATGATGATACCGCGGAAGGCGAATTCTTCCGCGAACGCGGGCAGGACCGCAACGACCAAAAGGTACAAAAGGACATTCGGCTGATCGCCGACCTCAAAGCTGCCGCCGGTGTTCTCAACGCCGAACAGTCCGAAAACGCCGTTGACCAAAGACACGACGTAGTTGCTCATCAGCGAGAAGGTCAGTCCGACCACGCATAATTGTGTCAAAAATCCCGCACCTATTTTCTCAAAAGGAAAAATAGAAGCAAAACGCAGTTTACGGATCAGACAGTAGATGACGCCGACGACGAAAAAGACGATCATGGAGATCGCGCCGTTTTCCAGCAGGATCAATTCTCCCGTCGTGCTCTGACCTTGAAGTCCCAGCAGGGTCAATATCAGTACCACGATAACGCCGATCACCAATTCCGCGCCGAAGAACAGGAGCAGGAGCGTACCCACGCTGTTGGCGTTTTTCCTGAGCAGGCGGCGATAGGTGTTTTCACGCTGCTGTTCGGGAGTAGGCTGCGGCGGATAATAGACCGGCTGCATATATTGCTGCGGGGGATAGGGATATTGTGTCGGTTGCGGATAATATTGCACGATGTTTCACCTACATTTTGCTTGAGCTTTTGCCGTCATCACACTTTTTGAGGGACGCGGCAGCGCATTTTGATCTGTTTTATTAGAAAACAGTATAATCTATTTTTTTACAAAAATAATTCTTGACAAACAATACTGAAGATATTATAATACATAACGAAAACAAAATAAAGCGGAGATCCGTAATTCTTGCGGATACGGCTTTCACCTGTGGGGTGTCGTCTGCACGGGTCAATACAATCGGGGAGTTTTCCCTTACCTTTGTATTGCATGCGGACGGAGCTATCTGTCCGCTTTT
>CACWXE010000150.1 GCA_902764715.1 uncultured Ruminococcus sp.
TGTCAGACCATTCCTTCTCATTCTACAGCTTAGGCATTGAAAAGGAAAACAGACACGGCTGGCTACCGTGTCCATTACCTTAATTTATATTGTAGGAGGATGATGCTATGCAGTTTGTCGCGCCCTGTCTGCTGGGGCTGGAAGGGCTTGCCGCCAACGATCTGAAATTCAAAGGAATATCCGACGTCCGCGCCGAAAACGGCAAGGTGCTGTTTTCGGGCGATGAAAGCACCCTGGTGCGCGCCAATCTCTGCTCGAGCCTTTGCGCAAGGGTGTTCATCCTGATGGCTGAGTTTGACGCGCGGGATTTCGATACCCTTTTTGAGGGGGTCAAGGCGGCTGATTGGAGCCGCTATATCGGCGAGCGCGACGCGTTCCCCGTCAAGGGCAGCAGTCTGAGCTCGGAGCTCAACTCCATCCCTGCCTGTCAGAAGATCATTAAAAAGGCGGTCGTCGAAAAGCTCAAGGAGCGCTATCACACCTCGTGGTTCGAGGAGGACGGCGGCGTGCATCAGATCCAGTTCCGCATTTTCAAGAACCGTGTCAGCGTCTATCTCGACACGACCGGCGCGGCGCTGAACAAACGCGGCTACCGCGCTTTGTCGAATGACGCTCCGATGAAGGAGACCCTCGCCGCTGCGATGGTCGAGCTCGCCCGTGTGCGAAAGGATCATATCGTGGTCGATCCGTTTTGCGGCAGCGGTACGATCGTCATCGAAGCCGCCCGCAAAGCGCTGAACATCATGCCGGGCGTCGACCGTGAATTCGCCTTTGAGACGTGGTCGCAGATCGATCCCGCCGTCATCGAAAGCGAGCGTCAGCGTGCGCGTGATGAAGAACGCGATGACGCGGCGTTCATGGGCTACGGTTATGATATCGACGACGCTTCTCTGGAGCTGGCGCGGCATAACGCGGAGCTTGGGAGAGTCAGCGACAGGATCCGATTTGAGAAGCGTGATTTCCGTGATTATACCGACAGCTTTGAGCGGGTGAGCGTGATCACCAACCCGCCCTACGGCGAGCGGCTGCTCGATATCGAACAGGCGCGCGATTTGTATCGGACGATGGGGGAGAAGTTCAGCCAAAAGCCGTTCCATTCCTATACGATCATCTCTCCGGACGATAGGTTCGAGCAGCTCTTCGGCAGAGCCGCCGATAAGCGCCGCAAGCTCTATAACGGCACGCTGAAATGTCAGGTGTATCAATATTACAAATAATTCTATATTAGAAATATAATACGTGAATTTGACTTTTATAGGAGAATACGGTATAATTATCAGAATAAGATAAGCAATGATAATGCGGCGATTCAGCCGTCATACCATCTTTTCAGCTTCGTATAAGGAGGCTTGCATGAAGAAACGTATTCCTATTGTTTTGCTGAGTATCTTATTGGTCATCGTGATCGCGGGCGTTGCTTTCCTCGCTGTCAGAATGGTCGTTAAGAGCAAGAATGAAAAAGATAACAGTATATCGACCAAAGATTCCGTTGTGTCCGGCGCTCAGGTTGCCGAAACGATCTACAGCGATCATTACAAGGTCGGCATCGTCCAGACAGGTCTGGGCAGCGCCAGTAAGGACTGCTACAGCGGCTTTATGCTCGAGATGGATGAGCGCAATCTGCTGGGCAATATCGAGGTCACCTATGTCGTGGAGGATAACGAGGAAGTCTGCCGCACCAAGATCAAGGAGCTGCTCGACGGCGGCTGTGATCTGCTGTATACCATCGGACGCTTTGCTTCCGAGACCGCGGCTGAGCTGACAAAGGATAAGCCTGTCGTGTTTGCGGCGGTCAACAGCCCCGACGTGATCGGACTGGTCGACAGCAACGAGGTGCCCGGCGGCAACGTCACCGGTGTGTCGAGCTACACGCCCTGTTTTGAGCAGATCGACCTGATCAAAACGCTGATGCCGAAGGCAAAGACCGTTGCGTCGCTGTACAGCGGTACCGATCCCGACGCGGTCGAACAGGGTATCGTCGCCGCGCGTGAGGCTGAGAACATCGGCTTGACCTGCACACAGTACACGATTGATGACAAGGATTCGCTCGACAGCGCTCTGGATAAGATCAAGGAAGCCAAAACCGAGACCATCTACGTCCCGGTCGACAAGTTCCTGTACGCGAATATCGATACGCTCATCTCCTTCTCTCATGAGAACAAGATCCCCATTTTCTGCGGTGATGAAACGATTTTAGCACAGGGCGCGCTGGCTACCAGCGTGATCAGTTATGAGTCCATCGGCAGAAAGGCAGCCGACATGGTACATGACATCCTGTTTGAGCATGTCAAGATATCCACCCTGCCGGTCGCGTATAAGCACGACTGCACCAATATGGTGAACGCTGAGATCAGGGATAAGCTCGGCATCGAGATCCCGGCTACCGCGCTCGGTGAGGTCGAGATGTGGACGCCGCCTACGGAGCCGCCCGCAGAGACAAAGCCGGCTCCCGCCGCGACAAAAGCGGATGAGGCTGCCGAATCAAAAGCAGAATAATGAAGAGCACGACGCCGTCTGTTGATACAGGCGGTGTTTTTGTCATTGCGGGGAGTCGGACAAGCCAAAGAAGCGGCGCCCTCAACCGAATTATTAACTTTTTATGAAATCGCAAAAACCCCCTTGATTTTTTCCTTATTATGGTTTACAATAGATTTAGCACTCGGGTATAAAGAGTGCTAAACAACCGATATTCGGTTGCGTTTGCAGAAGTCATAAAGGCTTTGCAACAACTTTTTGTATTCATTGAAGGAGGAATAGATATGACCATCAAACCCTTACTCGATAAGGTAGTTCTCAAGCTCGACGACGCGGAGGAGACCACTGCTTCCGGCATCGTTCTGTCCACTGCCGCTCAGGAAAAGCCCCAGTTCGCGAATGTTGTCGCGGTAGGCCCCGGCGGTGTTGTTGACGGCAACGAGGTCAAGATGACCATCAAGGTAGGCGACAAGGTGATCGCTTCCAAGTACGCCGGCACCGACGTCAAGGTCGACGGCGAGGATTACACCATCGTTCGCCAGAGCGACATTCTCGCTATTGTAGAATAATTGGGAGGTAAATGAATTATGGCTAAACAAATCGTATACGGTGAGGACGCCCGCAAGGCGCTCCAGTCCGGTATCGACCAGCTCGCCGATACCGTCAAGATCACATTAGGTCCCAAGGGCCGCAACGTTGTATTGGATAAAAAATTCGGCGCTCCGCTCATCACCAACGACGGCGTGACCATCGCCAAGGAGATCGAGCTCGAGGACGCGTTTGAGAATATGGGCGCACAGCTCGTCAAGGAAGTTTCCGTCAAGACCAACGATGTAGCGGGCGACGGTACCACCACCGCGACCCTGCTGGCTCAGGCACTCGTCAACGAGGGCATGAAGAATGTTGCCGCGGGCGCGAACCCCATGGTGCTCAAGAAGGGCATCAGCATGGCGGTCGACGAGGCTGTCAAGGCGATCACCGAGAACTCCAAGGCGATCTCCGGCACCGATGATATCGCGCGTGTCGCCACCATTTCTTCCGCGGATGAATACATCGGCAAGCTGATCGCCGAGGCGATGGAGAAGGTCTCCACCGACGGCGTTATCACGGTCGAAGAGAGCAAGACCGCCGAGACCTATTCCGAGGTCGTCGAGGGTATGATGTTCGACCGCGGTTATATCGCTCCCTACATGGTCACCGACACCGACAAGATGGTCGCTGAGATCGACGATGCGCTCATCCTGATCACCGATAAAAAGATCTCCAATACGCAGGAGATCCTGCCTCTGCTCGAGCAGATCGTGCAGTCCGGCAGAAAGCTCGTTATCATCGCCGAGGATGTTGAGGGCGAGGCGCTCACTACGCTGGTGCTCAACAAGCTGCGCGGCACCTTCACCGCGGTTGCTGTCAAGGCACCCGGCTTCGGCGACAGACGCAAGGAAATGCTGCAGGATATCGCGATCCTGACCGGCGGTACCGTCATCACCTCCGACCTCGGTCTGGAGCTCAAGGACGCTACCATTGACCAGCTCGGTCGTGCGCGTCAGGTCAAGATCACCAAGGAAGATACCATCATCGTTGACGGTCAGGGCGACCAGAACGAGATCAAGAACCGTGTCAGCCAGATCCGTCAGCAGATCGAGAATACTACCTCTGACTTTGATCGTGAGAAGCTGCAGGAGCGTTTGGCGAAGCTCGCCGGCGGCGTAGCGGTCATCAAGGTCGGCGCTTCTACCGAGATCGAGATGAAAGAGAAGAAGATGCGCATCGAGGATGCTCTCTCCGCTACCAAGGCGGCTGTTGAGGAAGGCATCGTCGCGGGCGGCGGCGTAGCGCTGATCAACGCGATCCCCGCTGTCGCAAAGCTGCTCGACACCACCACAGGCGACACCAAAACCGGTGTTCAGATCGTTCTGCGCGCGCTCGAGGCGCCGATCAAGCAGATCGCGAAGAACGCGGGTCTGGAAGGCTCCGTTATCGTCGAGAACATCCGCCGCGAGGATAAGGTCGGCTATGGCTTCAACGCGCTGGAAGAGGAGTACACCGACATGATCTCCGCCGGTATCGTTGACCCGACCAAGGTCACCCGTTCCGCTCTGCAGAACGCGGCATCCGTCGCTTCGATGGTTTTGACCACCGAAAGCCTTGTCGCGGACATCAAGGAGCCGGCTCCCGCCGCTGCTCCCGCGGCACCCGACATGGGCGGCATGTATTGATTGATCGAATATAATATAAAAAAGCTCACTGTGAACGGTTTGTTCATAGTGAGCTTCTTTTGTTATTGCTGTAGGGGAGGGGCTTGTACACGCGTGTCCGATGACCCACAAGGGTATGTAGGGGAGGGGCTT
>CACWXE010000151.1 GCA_902764715.1 uncultured Ruminococcus sp.
CGCAAAAAATAAACACAAAAATACAAAAATTCAACATACCTTTCACATCCTGTCACGGGGATCACCCCGAAAATCTCCCGAACAGCGAGTTCGAGTCGGAGATCATCTCCCCGTGATCCTATCATAACAGAAATATATGCCCATAAACGGGACTCTGGGCACGCGTGCCCTTCTTTAATTGTAAAAGTAAACGCAAGTAATACCCACTATTTTATACGCGATCACTGACCACTGACCACTAACCGCTGATCACTAACCACTGACCACTAACCACTGACCACTAACCACTGACCACTAATCACTAACCACTGACCACTAAAAAAATGCAGTACACCGAAGCGGCATACTGCGATATCATTAACCAATTCTATTGCGATCAAGCGATCATCACTCATACTGTGCCTTGACGCTGTCGAGCCACTCACCAAAGCCGTTGACGGCGGCTTTCGGGGAGACGATCTTCACCTTGTCGCCAAAGGAGAACAGCCATCCGTAGAACTGCGGTGAGAGCATCACTTCGGCGCTCATGGTAAAGGTGCCGTCGCCCATCGGCTGGATAAAGACCTTGTCGGAGAAGCGGTCGATCACCACACCGATCAGGCTGTCGTCAAAGCGGAGCTTGACGTTGACCGTGTCGCCGCCGTACATACCGAACACCTGCTTGGTGTACACGGCAAGGTCGAATTTGTCGACCGCCTTGGTGCTGTCGGCGCGTTCCTCCTCCACCGAGATCGACTCCATCTTGTCCACACGAAAATGCTTGAGCTTATCGAGCTCTTTATCATAAGCGATCAGGTAGTAGTTTTCATCGTCCCATGTCAGCGCTTTGGGGGTCAGGAGGTAGCGCATACCGTCGTGACGGCGCACCTTCACGATCTTCTTCGCGCCGGTGCGGGATACCGCCCACTGCGTATAATAAAAGCCGATCTTGCGCTTTTTATTGATAGCGCGGTTGATCGAATCGATATTGCGGTAGATCTCCTCATTCGAGTTCTTGACGCGGTTGGCGACAATGACCTGTCTGTGCAGCTCCTTTGCCTGATTCTCCGAGGCGAGGGTCTCGATCTTGCGGATCAGCTCGCGGCTCTTTTTGAGTGTGATGAACTTGGAGCTTTGCACCGCGTCGATCAACAGCTTGACCTCCTCAAGCGTGAATTCACGCGATACCAGACTGAACAGCGAGATCTTGCCGACCTTTGACTTGACGATATCCATGCCGAAGTCCCGCAGACATTCGATATCGCTGTAGATGCTCTTGCGCTCGGCGGTGATCCCGTAATCGTCGAGATAGTCGATGATATCCGCAACGGTCACGCCGTATTCCTCGTCGGTCTTTTCCAAAAAGAATTTCATGATATAAAGCAGCTTTTGCTTTTGCTTGGGATTCTTCGGCATAATGGTTTCCTTTCTATTTGTTGGATTATGATAGATTATTGTAAGACGGAATACTTTTCCCGTCCCCTCTGACGAGGGGACATGCGGGCAGCCGTTATTGTTCGAAGCAGCTGTTTAAGTACGCAAGGGAGAGATAACGCAGCGTCATAAAAAGAATAAAGCGCTTGACTCAATATTGTTTGAATTAAAACGATAACGCTCTATTGAGTCGATTCCTTCTTCAGAACAACTAGGACGCGTTATCTCTCCCCCAACCCCCTCGTCAGAGGGGGCAGTGAAACGCATCAGCTAACCAAATACTGTGTCAATCCAACGACAAGCGGCATGGTAATCAGCGAGAACAGCGTCGACGCGGAGACGACGCCTGCCGACAGTTCGGTGTCGCGGCCGTATTTTGCCGCCATCATCGTGGTGAACGCCGCCACCGGGGAGCTCACCGCGATCACCGTCGCGGTCGTGATCGTCGGATCAACGTGCAGCGCGACCATCACGCCCATCACGATCAGCGGGATGACGATCAGGCGCATCGCCATCGCGAAATATGCGCCCTTATCGGTCAGCACTCGCTTGAGGTCGGAGCGCATCAGATGGTAGCCGATCACGAGCATGGGAACGGGCGTATTCAGCGCCGCGAGCATCTTGATCGGCGAGAGGATCACCGTCGGCAATTCCAAGGAAAACGAAAAGAGGAGGATGCCGATCGCCGTACCGATGATACCGGGGTTGCAGATCGCCTTGAGCGCGGAGCGCCACTCGGTCTTGCGGCTCATAGTCAGGAGCCCGTACGTCCACATAAAGATATTGAACATTGCGACATACGCCGCGCCGTAAAACACGCCGTCGTCGCCGAGGATCGCCTGCTGCAGCGGCAGCGCCATAAAGCCACAGTTGGAGAAAACCAGCGCGAATTTCAATACCACCGCGCGGGAGATCTCGGTTTTGCGATAGATCAGCTCCGCGAGCAGCACCGAGAACAACAGTGATAAAAACGCCGCCAACAGCGCGATCAGCAAACCGCTGAGCATTTCGGGGCGGTACTCACGCTGGAACGCGTTGATGATGACGCACGGAGTGACCGCGTAAAGGACAACGTCCGTCATCGAGCGCGAGCCCTGTTCGGTGATGATCCCGAGCTTTGTCAACAGCGCGCCGACCGCGATCAAGATGAACAGCACCAGCACCTGGGTGCCGACGTCCAGAAACGATGTGAGCATACTCTTCCCCCTTTCCCTTCACTCATACAAATCGTCATTGCGAGGAGCGGATGACTAATCCGCAACGCGGCAATCTCAACCGCTATAAACAGTCATTGCGAGGAGCGGATGACTAATCCGCGACGTGGCAATCTCAACCGATGTATAACACACAAAAACATCGTGCGGGATCGCTACGTCCGGAACTTTCTATAGAGTCCCGATTGTTGTACTCCAACATTATAGCAGGAAGTCGTTCGGATTGCAACAGGGCAAATAGTAAAACAAACCAATATTTCGCGCTATAAAATAGTCATTATGTCTAAGTCCCGAATATTACCCTGTGAAACTGCACAAAATATCCTATGGGATTTGTGGATTGTGCAAGGCATAAAAACGCCAATTTGGCTTATTGGTGCAAAAAACATCCGTCAACAATACCTACAAAGTTCGCTTGGCTTTACCATCATTTGTATAAATAAACAAAATTTCCGTTATCATTTGACATATGCAATTCATATAGATATAATACAAACTGTAAGCAAGAAAAAGAGCTTACTGCTTCAACATATTTTGATTTTTATGAAAGAAGGATTTTATCATGGCAACTACAAAGAAGACTGCTGCTAAGGCAGAGACTAAGACCGCTGCTAAGAAGACTGCGGCTAAGACCGAGACTAAGGCTGCTGCTAAGAAGACCGCGGCTAAGACCGAGACCAAGGCTGCTGCTACCAAGACTGCGGCTAAGAAGACCGAGACCAAGGCTGCTGCCAAGACCACTGCTGCTAAGAAGACTGCGGCTAAGAAGACCGAGCCCAAGTTCGAGCTCTTCATCCAGTTCGGCGGCGCTACCGTTGCTGTAGCTGACATCGAGAAGAACGTCAAGAAGGTCGTCAAGGGTAAGAAGGCTTACACCGTTTATGTTAAGCCCGAAGAGAGCAAGGCTTACATCGTAGCTGACGGCGAGACCACCGGCATGGATGTATTCTTCATTGCTGACTAATCAATTCATGACAATGATGGGTCGGTTCATTTGAACCGACCTCTTTTTTTAACGTAATGTAAACAACTCGAAAAATCTTTGCATTTTTCGAGATCATATGCTATAATACTTTTGCTAATCAAAAAACAGGAGGAAAAGCAATGAAAACTTTTACTAAAGTCGTCGCTGTTCTGATGCTGGTCGCGGTGCTTTCGACCCTGATGGTTGCCTGCGGCAAGCCCAAGAACAATATCGACGATAAGCTGCTCGGCACATGGAAACAGACCGACGCGCAGGACGGCAACTGGACCTGGACGTTCAACAAGGACGGCACCTGTAAGCTCGAAAGCGATACCAATAACTTCTCCAGTGAGGGCACCTATCTGATCGAAGAGGCCGACTCGGCAAAGATCAAGATCAAGCTCGACAAGTGGGACAAAGAAAAGCTGTTCACTTATGTCGCCACCGAAAAGGCGCTCCAGATCCAAACCTTTGACGAAAGTTATTTCTGCCAGAAACAGTAACATAACAAATGATAAAAGCCCGACTCAGTGTCGGGCTTTTTTGTCTATAGAAAAACGTATCATGCCCCCCTCTGACGAGGGGGCGGCAAGATGACTTGATGATAAAGACTATCACTTGACCTGCGGGGGAGAGATAACGCAACTGTACAACAACGCGCAAACGCATGACTCAATACTGTGAGTAATGATACTGATTATGCGCCTTGCGTCAATCATCGGTGTGTTTCTGTAACGCTTCGTTATCTCTCCCTCCGAGCTCGCAAGCGAGCCCACCTCCCTCGTCAGAGGGAGGATGATAGACGTACTGTCCCTACCTAATGTACTTTTTCGACAAACTGAAAAGCCCGACTCAATGTCGGGCTTTTTGTTATATTCGGCTGAACAGGATCACAGCTTATATTTTCCGCGGGTGATGAATCTGCCGCTGTTTTCAAGGAGGATGTCGTTATTGCTGCACGCGAGCTTACCGCGCAGAT
This sequence comes from uncultured Ruminococcus sp., assembly GCA_902764715.1. Lineage (GTDB taxonomy): Bacteria > Bacillota > Clostridia > Oscillospirales > Acutalibacteraceae > Ruminococcoides. Next base: position 4,571 of record CACWXE010000151.1, read on the forward strand.
AGACTCTCTCGATCCTGCCGGTTGTTTTGACATTCTCAAAGGGATTGTAGCCGCATTTGCTGTGGCACTTCGCCGCGGAGATCACGCCGCTACCCTTGGGATCGAACACCACCAGATCGGCGTCGCTGCCGGCTTTGATCGCGCCCTTCTTCGGGTACATCCCATAGAGGCGCGCGGGATTCTCGCTGAGGTACGCGCACATCTGCGGCAGGGTCAGACGGCGCTTCTTCACGCCGTAGG
>CACWXE010000152.1 GCA_902764715.1 uncultured Ruminococcus sp.
TAGTTATAGTTGGTGTTGTTCGGATCGGAATACATTATCATATCATTCCTTTGTTAGAGTCACCCTTAGAATATCACAAAGCATAACAGGTTTCAACAACATTTCCATCTTGCAAGTCACATTTTTGGTTATCGTAATCATTGAACTGCTGCGATAATCATGCAATAATTTACTTGAACAGCTCACAAATAAGCAGTATCATTCTGCAAAATCAAAGGAGAATAATCATTTGCACACTCCTAAAACAAAAATGATGATTACTTCTTATAACAAAAAGTAATCATCACAGGAGCGAAAAAAGTAGGTTAACAACTTAGTAAAAAAACGGATTTTCAGACCAAAAATAATGGAAATGACCAGAATAGTATGTGGTAGTTTCATTTTCAAAAAGAAGAAAAAGCACCTTTTACAGTGCTTAAAATAATCGAGATAAAAGAAATACTCACTATCAGATGTTGGCATCTTCCTATTTTCCCGGGCCGTCGCCAGCCAAGTATCTTCGGCACTACAGGGCTAAACTTCCGTGTTCGGGAAATGTGGTCTCCGAAAAGCCCCGCTTTTGGGAGAAAGGACGAGTGACGAAGCGATACGAGAGCGGATAGCAAGATCTGCTCTCAATGAGCGAAGTCAGCGAGGACGCGGGGTGGACCCCCTGCGTCATCAACACCAACTGTTGATAGTGAGTATTCTTTTGGCTCCCCCAGTTGGACTCGAACCAACGACAACTCGGTTAACAGCCGAGTGCTCTACCGTTCAGCTGTTAACCGGATTTATTAGATAGTGTTCATATAGCAAACACATTGACGGTGAACACTTTGACTCTGTTTTTATCTTTTGGCACAGTAGGCCTCACCCCTCTTACGCCTGCTTTGGTGTATGCTGTTAATTGATATGTCTTTATGTATCCTTCGTTATGTAATAGCTCGTAATCAGTGATTTCTTGGCGTTTTAATTCTCCATTAGCATTAAACCTCACAAAATGTACATGTAGAGGGTGCTCAGGGGGTACCGAGGAGCTGAACCATCTGGAGATGATCGGCGCGATCGTCTATCAGCTGACGCGCAACCTCAGTGAGGACGACATCAAAAAGGCAGGGTTCGACGCCTACTTCGTCGACCATACAACCGGTATCTATCCCAATTCGGCGGCAGGCGTGCCTTTCGACGCGTTTGCGATCGCCAGCAAGGGTGATCCGATCACCGATCTGCACGAGAGCTTAGCCGCGGAGCAAAAAGCGAGAACCACTTACGACAACATCCTGCGCTTCTGCGACGACCCCGATGTGATCGATCCGATCCGCTTCCTCAGAGCAAGAGAGGTCGTGCATTATCAGCGGTTCGGCGAAAATCTGCGACTGCTGACCGACAAGCTCGACAGCAAGAACTTCTATGCCTTTAACCCCGCCTTTGATAAACACTGCTTCAAGAAAAAGTAAACACACAGAAAAGCCTGATCCGAAGATCAGGCTTTATTCTATATCCGGTTGATTCTTATTTGATAATTCTCAGAGGAGCGTCTCCCTTATCGTTTCAATTACGCGATCGGTTCTCCGATTCCCTCGGGAGCTTTCAGATGACTGATATAGCGCTGGATCGCAGTCACATCCGCGACCGTGACCGACTCGTCTTTATCTACGTCACAGAGCGCGAGCGCGTCAGCTGAGAGAGTGATAAGCCCCGCGTTGTGGCGCAGGATCCAGGTGGCGTCGATCATCTCAACGGCACCGTCCATATCCGCGTCGCCCAGAATATTGCTGCCCTCACTGCCGGGAACCACCGTCACGGAATACGCTGTGTCGGACGGCATCTCGTTTCGGCTGACAGCGGGAAGAGAGATGATGACCGTATCGGTCGCTCTTGCGTTCACACTTTGATCAAACAACATCGTCGTTTTCGCGTCATAGAGCTCATATTCGCCGATGCCGACGGAAACAGCCGCGGATCGAACGGTGTTCAATCGAATGGAAATGTCCTGATCCGCAGGGATACGGAAGAATCCGCCGTTGTCCGTCTGAGTGAAACCGATCCATTTATCGGTGCTGTTTTTCACAACGCCGTTTTCCACCACAGCGATATCCTTGCCGTCCGCATCGGTGATACTTCCGTTGAACGCCGTATCATCGGACGCGCTGACATAAACGCGGCGGTAGCCTGCCAGCTGCGCAGGGGTAAGAGCGGTATAATCATCATAGTAATGATCCTCCGTCTTGAGCCATGAAATGATGATCTCATTCGCATGGTCGACAGAAAGGTTCGTGAGATTACCGAACAGCGTTGCGGCAGCTCTGATCTGCTCGTTGTTAGGATTCAGCGCTCTGTGCTCATCGCTCTGCCAGATGTTGCCGAAGATCAGGTGAGAAAGAAAATGGGTCAACGCAAGGCATGATTCTGTATCGGTCACGCTGTCCAGCTCCTCCTGTGTCGCGCCGGAAGCCGTCATCGCGCCTTTCAGCACATCGCTGAGGAATCCGGCAGCGTATCCCTTGACCGTATCAGCGTCGAGAAGCAGGAAGGTGGCGAGTAAAACAGACGCTTTGGCAAAAGCCGCCGCGTTGATACCGGTATTGCCGGAATTATTTCTGGCTGCGACGATCCCCGCAAGTTGCGTTACGATTTGTCTGATCTGTTCCGCGGTAAATTCCTTTTGCCCTTCATCTTTTTTAAGAATAAAGTAGGTATACAGCGCCACCGCGAGGTACAAGCTCTTTTCGTTGCCGGTGATCGACGCCGTCATGGCGGCGCTCTCATCGCTCGACAGTGATTCATAGTAAGCGATCAGATCCGACAACGGCTGTTCATAGGTCCTCGCGTATTCTTCTCTGCCGCCGGTGATCTGAGTCAGATAGGTACATAATCCCTGCAAATACACCTTCGCGTCGTTCGGGATATAGGAGTTGTTATCATCTACAAGATCAATCGAGCCATTCACGAGACCGAGTCTTTTCGGATGGAAGTATTTGGGGTTGGCAGAAGTGGTATATTCCGAATAGACAGACTCATTGGAGATCGCGAGATTAGCGAGCATCTTATCGTAATTCTCCGCTTGATACAATACGCGGTCGGTGCCGCAGCGCACAAATCCCATATCCACAGGCGCCATTGCGGCGGCAAGATCAGTCTCCAGATAGCCGTTGAAGATACCGGCGTATTTCTCGTTGCGCGGATCGTTATCAACATCTGCCGCACTCGGTGTACCGCAGGTATAAGCATAGAGGTTGTCGGACGTCAGAGCGACGGTATCACCCAAATATCCCTGAGGGTCGTCGATCAGCTTTGCCGCGATCAGATCAGCGATCGCAGCGCCGCGGCTGAAGCCGGTCGTCCAGACCTTGATATCACCGCTAATCGCCTTTTGCGCGATATAGTCCTTTGCGAACGCAAGACACTTTTCGGCGCCGGCATCAAATCCCGTGGCATTACCGTCGGCGCCGAGGACAAAGTTATTGCCCCATTCCGCCTCATAATTGGCACTGCGCGGCAAGATAACCAGAAGGGTATACGGTTTACCGTTCTCGATGATCTGCTTTTGCGCACAGGCTACGCCCATTGTATCCTTAGTGGGCTTGATGGTATAATCATGGTTGTAGGCTATATCGGAAAAACCGGTATCCTCCAAAAACGCGACCGCGTTACGACTCTTGTTCCGATAGCCCTCTTCCGTAATGGGCTCTCTGGAACTGCCGGCCGATGCGGTCGCCAGCGCAAAGCTCAGAGTAGCGAGGTGCTCATCAAAGTCCCTGCCGGACTTCTTGAAATAATCATCCGTATAGGTATAGACCTCCACATGCTCTTCACCCGGGTTAACCTCACCGATACCGGGATGATAATAGAAAGCGCCTTTGTAGTAGGTGCTGTCGGAATCGGGCGCTGTGCCTTCGGCAGAGACGCCGATCACACAAGCGGAACCCGCCATGATAACAGAAAGCAAAACCGCAAGGGATTTGCTCAACATTCTTTTCATCAAATCATCCTGCCTTTCCGAAAACCATCATCCGATCCTTCGTTTGCCGAACAGTCAAGCGGCTCATGGGACAAACGATGTTTTTTCAAAAACTATCAATTCAAATATAACATGATATCAGACATTTTTCAATATCGCGGTTCAAGTTTTTTCCGATATGCGAGAGTTTTTCGGTATCACTAATCACAAATCCGCTTGTATCATGTTGACAAAGATGATATAATGATTTTATCAAACCCAAAACAGCGCTCGTATTCTTCCGCTATACGCTTTGATTCTCAAACGGAGGTTATTATGTATTGTACGAACTGCGGTCGGTATCTGCCCGACGGCTCACGATTCTGCAACGACTGCGGAACCTTACAACAACCCACAGCGAAACAGCAGATCGCTCCGGTACAGAATACGCAGAACACAAATCAAAATGCTCAAACGCGGTCTTTGCCGCCGGCACCAGATTGATCGACTTGAAGGTCATGCAGATGAACGTGGCGAGCACAAACACGATCAGGGTCTTGCGGATGCCCAGATAATACTTGCGGCTGAGCGTTTTTTGGCTCATCAGATAGCCCGTCAAAATCATGAACAAAGGTACGCACGCGGAGAACAGCACCTTCATCATCACCGAGGTCTACGACAATACCCCGGCCAAGGAAGCGGGCATCCTGGTGGGCGATCAGCTCATCTGTGCCAACGGCGAGCCCGCCGAGGGGAAGGACCTCAGCGAGTTTTTGGGCTTCGTCACCCACGGGGAGGGGGACGTGAACACCGTGGTGATAGTGCGGGACGGTCAGGAGCTGACC
>CACWXE010000153.1 GCA_902764715.1 uncultured Ruminococcus sp.
CACCTTGAATACAACGCGTGCGGAATAGGTATAACCGCCCAAAAAGGGAGAATTATTGGCGATATTTGTACCGGTAGAAGTGACGCGGTGCCAGTCCATACCTGTTCCGCTCGAAGTAGTGGTTTCAAGACTGAAATACTTGCCGGAATAGGTATCGGTAAAGCTGACTGTCGGGTCAGCAATATCTCCAACCGCAGGCTCGGTCAGGGTGATATTGATCGAATCTCTGACAGGCACGATGATCTCGTTGCTGATAAATATATCATCCGTCCAGTACAGCTCGCGGTCGAACCGACCGTCCATCCTGCCCTTGAAGTTCGGCTTTGCGTAACAGCGCAGCGGTACGCCCATATCGGCGGACTTGACGGTATAGTTCAAACCGGTACCGACGTCGTTCCACTTGTCGCTGACCTTGCGCTGCCAGACGATATCCACATAGCTCTCTCTGCCGCCCCATCTGCCGCCGTTGAGGTTCGGGGTGAGTACGGAGCCGACGGAATAATCCCCATCCATGAGCTGGACTTCATACTTGTGCTCGCCGTCATAAGGAGAGGTGATCTCGCCGTTGTACAGCTTGTCTGCGCGATATGCGCCGAGGCTCTCTTCGGCTGAAGCGCTGTGACTGCCTGAATCACCGTCGTCGATATATTCCTTTCTGTTGTCGTAGAAAGACGCGTATAATACGAAGCGGTAATCTATATCGGTATAGTTCCGGTCGGAATAAACGAGCGGAGTCATGTCCATCGAATAGGTTCGGGTCTCTGCGTCAAATTCAAATTGATACCCGCTCGCTTCATTTGCACTGTAAAGAACATAGTTGTTATCTGTCTGACGCATCGACAACTGGTCGGTGAATTTATCTCTCTCCAGCTTGAAGCATCTGCTCACGGAGGTCTGGTTGCCGTGCGATCTGTCGATCCTGTAGACCTTCAGCGTATAGCGAGCGCGGATAAAGTCTTCGGGTGCGTTATCGCCCATTCTTGCGGTACATTCCAACTGAGATTCATGCCATGTCAGCTTTTTGCCGATCAAACGGAACCCGGGCTCCTGCGCCACTCCGCCCTCATGTACCTGAGCTGTTCTGGAACGCAGTTCCTTTGACGTAACCTTGTCCTGCACGATGCAGTAGTAGTAACCCCTCTGATTGACCTGCAGCTCCGGCGCGGTGGTGTTCGCGATCTTATTACCGTTTGTGACCTCGGTCTCGCCGCAATAATACCATCTGTACCGGTAATCGCCCGAGCCGCCCGTCACGGCGATCCGCAGATACGGGAACTGGTTACGGTTGCCGTAATAATAGTAGGACAGACCGATCCCCGCGTCCTGAAGATCGATTTTGATCTCCATCTCGGAACCGCCCGTCCCGGCAAGATCAGCTTCTTCAGCGTTCGCCGTCAGGGGCAGAGCGGTAAACACGCTCAGCAGCAGAACGAACGCGAGCAGGATGGATAATGTCTTTTTCATAGAGTTTCCTCCTTTTTGATGTATCAAAAAAATAACAGTTAAGGTTAAGCTGCCGCGTGAGGATATTCACACGGCAGCGGCTATGACACACGGCGCAAGCTTGGCCGTAGGATGTGCCGTGTTATCATCAGCTTTTTCACGCGCCGAGAACTTCGGCACATAATTAGTCAGTATTATTTTAGCAAATCCGATAAGCCTCCCACATCCCCTTTTTGGACGATTTTTTACAGACGCCAATAAAAATATCGCACAAATTTCATCACGGAAACTTGTGCGATATAACTAATACGTGCTTATTTCTTAGGAATCCTCAGCTCAACCGTAACATTCGGGTCACAACGGACGTTCATGGTTCCCGAGACCGTTTCGACGGTACGGCGCAGCATACTCAGTCCGCCTGCTTCGGTGATCGGCGCGTCGGGCGGCGTACCATTGCCGCTCAGCATGATCGTGAGTCCGCCGCTGTCGTCGGTCAACTCAACGCTCAGGCGGTCGCCGCCGCCGTGCTTTGCGGTGTTGGCGGCACATTCGAGGATCGCGCGGGAGAGAATATCTCGTTCAGCTCTGCTCTGGGGCAGATTCCCGCTGAGATCGACCTTGACGCCCATCTCTCTCGCCGCGGCAAAAGCGCCGTCGATACCGCTCGGGAGCGCGTCGTCGGGTTCTTCGCCCTCGTTCATCAGCAACAGGTGGGTGTATCGCTCGAGACGGAGCAGATTATCCCGGTCGGCGGTCTCGGGTCGGTCAAGGCAGTATTTTCCGCTGAGCAGCAGATGACCCATCTCGTCGTGGATCGAAACCCTCGCGTGCAGGATCTCTTCGGTCATCGCAAGACGCTGTGACATTTCGCCGAAGGCTTTCATCCTCTGCTGTATGTCAAGCAGCTTCTGATTTTTGTCGCGGAGCTCGGCGGTCATACGGTACTGTTCGGAAATATCACAGGCGATCAACTGGATAAATTGTTCCGATTCCACCTCGATATCGCACCGCTGAAACATGACCGCTTTGCCGGACGGAAGGACGACGATGCTGACCTGATTTTGCTTTTCGCCTGCCGCTTCAATCTGTGCCCAAAAGCGATCGAGGTCGGTGAGCGCGCCGCCCGTCAGCTCGCGGCATATGCTGTCTGCCAACAGATTTTTCAGCACGACCGTGCCGTCCTCGTTGGCAAAGCAGATCCCGACCGGGAGCATATCGACCGTTTCCTTGATCGCGCCGTTTGACAGATGACTGCGTCGATAGCGCCGCAGTATCATAAAGCTGATACAGAGGATCGCGGCAAATAGCAATTCGATCACAGCAACCGCGGTCCAAGGCGCGTCAAAGATCAGGCGCGTCAGTCCGAGATAGGCGCGCCGGCGGTCAAAGTAATCGACCGTAAAGCTGCCGTCAAGCAGCAGACAGAACCAGCAAAGCCCCAAAACGAATTGTAAAACCATCGTCAAACGGAGGATGATGCTGCGCTTCTGTGAAAACGCGGCGATCACCGCGTAGATCTGACCGAACAGCGTCAGCAGGGCGAAGACAGACAGGGCGACGCCGCCCGGTTCAAATACGATTTGTGAGAAGGATGTCATACGGCGCCTCCTTCCCCGGCAGAAAAGCTGTAAAAGTACAATCCGCCGCTCTCTCTGACCGCGATATCCACAGGCAGCTCGCGTTCGACAGCGCCGTCGGCGGTCATGCGCAGCCTGATCCCGTCGATCACGATACTGAGCATGGTCGTATCGTCGCAGAGCGTCGCCGAGACCTCATAGATTGCCGTGAACAGCGAGAGCGCGTCGTCACGCCCGATCGTATCGCCGGTAACGGTGCTGTTCGCCGTGATGCCGCAGTAGCTGAGGTAACGGGAGAATTCTTCTATTGCTAATTTTAATTCGTTTACAGAAATATATTTTTTGCCTTCTTCTACCAACAGCAGGTTAGAGCCGCGCTTGATATAGGCGTTGAGCAAATTCAGCCGCGCGATCTCGGTTTCAAAATCGAGATCATCCTTATCGATCCGGTCGATCATTTGCAGCGCGCGGCGGTGATAAGGCAGCATATACTCGGAAATGCGCGCATAGATCATGTTGCGGGAATCGACCTGCACCTGCTTCGCTTTCAGCTCGTTTTCCGCGCGGATCAGGTCGTTTTCACCCGCGATCATCTCGTTTGCTTCTTTGAGCCTTTCGTTCAGTCGGTGCAGCTCTCTTTCATCCTCGGTATAAAAGGCACAGCCCGCCGTGATCCCGACCGCTGAGAGCTTGATCGCTTCGTCGGAATAAACAGGCGCGTTGATTGCGGCTCTGAGCTGATCGGGCGTGGCATTTACGCGCTGCGCGGAGCGGTGAACAATATTAAGGCGCTCGTCCGCGATCATGGCAGGGAAACGCATCTGTGCAAAGAAGCCGCCGTAGTTCTCGTTATACGGTATCAGCCGGTTGCGGATACCGCTTTCGAACACGCCGATCATGCCGAAGGCGATGATCTCGGGCATCATGAACATGGACGGCTTTTGGACAAGGCTCAGCGCCTTGTTGAGCATCGTCAGCCCCAGAATCCCGAGAAGAAAGATAAACGGCAGGGCGACGGCCTTGAAGCGGCGTGAACGGCTGTTGGCACGCGTCAGACAGATCATGCCAATCAGTACCGTCACCGCACAGAAGGCGTAATACGCATAGATTAGCGGACCGTTGGTATAGGTATCGTCGCCGCCGTTCATAATGGAAAGGCCCTTCGTCGGGCGGAACGCGAGAAAGTGGAGGTCGTTCGTCAGAAACAGCAGGATAATGACCGCTGCGGGAATAAGCAGGAGACGCTCGTCGAAGCGCCCCTTGCCGCGGCGATCAACGCGGATGCACATCATCAGGAACAGGGCGGGCATCAGCGTCATGGGCACATAGTACAGATACCATGCGTACCGCAGCAGCACGACCGACTGGTCGTCGATCATGCGGTACTTGATACTGCGCAGCAGCAGAACGGAAATCGCGCACAGCGCCGCCGCGATCATATAACCGCGCTCTCTGCCCGGCAGCAGCCGCTGCTGTACCGACCGCACCCAGAACAGGAGCAGAAAAACATACAGCGCCAGATTCAGACAGAACATTACTGTCGAGAAGAACGGCAGGATCGACGGCGTATTCGGATCGGCTCCGTAATCGGCGATCAGTTGTCTTGCAAATGCGTTCGCCGCGCCTGCAAGCAGAATTCCTGCGACAAACAGGACGGTCGCAATATTCGTTCGTTTCTTCATCTTTCTTTCTCCAAACCGATCATTTGCCGGCAATGCCGCTTTTCATT
>CACWXE010000154.1 GCA_902764715.1 uncultured Ruminococcus sp.
CTCATTCCGCTACGCTCCGTTCGGCTTCAAAATCTTTCCCTATCCACACATCCATTATTTTGGGTGTTTTCCGACTGCACTTTTCTTGACATCTTCATTGATCAAAATGCAACACTTGTTGAGGAGTTGTGCTTTTTGTAGGGTACGGCGCTTGCGACGTACCGCATGACAGAACCTTTTGTTCCCTATCTATCTGTTTTCGATATACGAAACGCCCATCATTCTCGGTACGTCGGACACGCGTGTCCAAGCGCCGTTCCATACGGAATAATTGCTTTGCTTCGCGGTGGATGGCGTTAAGTGGATAGGTTTCGGCGGGAGCATTCCTCGGCGGAGACGCCTCCCCCACTGTCACTTCGTGACGTCTCCCCAACGGGGAGCACCCCCGCCCTACGGAGAAATTGATTTGCTCCGCATTTGAATAGCATCAATCGGAAATGTACCGGGAGGAGCAAGCCCCTCCCCTACCCCTACAGTAAACATTGCAGTTAATTTGTTGGATACAACGCGATGCCGCCGTCTTGACAGCTGACAGACCGTAGTATAGAATATAGTCTATACTGTTACCGGAGTGAAACACATGAGGAAATCCAACAATCAGACCAAAAGCAAGATCGTCTCGGCGGCATGGCAGCTGTTCTACGATCAGGGCTTTGACAATACCACGGTTGACGAGATCGTACGCCTGTCCGGCACCTCCAAGGGCTCGTTCTACCACTACTTCGAGAGCAAGGACAGTCTGATCGGCTCCCTCGCCTATCTGTTTGACGAGAAATACGCTGAGCTGGAGCAACAGCTCGATTACGGCAAAAACGCCGTCGACAACATGCTGTTCCTCACGCGCGAGCTGTGCATGATGATCGAGAACAACATCGACATCGAACTGCTCTCGCGCCTGTACGCGCAACAGCTGAGCAAGCGCGGACAGAAGGAGCTGCTCGACCACACCCGCCTGTACTACCGCCTGCTCAAAAAGCTGACGATCCAAGGTCAGGAGCGCGGCGAGATCACACGCCAAAAATCCTCGGCGGAGATCGTGCGCCTGTACGCGATCACGGAAAGAGCGCTGCTGTATGACTGGTGTCTGCACGGAGGCGAATACTCGCTGACGGAGTACGCGGGCAGCGTGATGCCGCTGATGCTCAGAGCGATCCGTATTTAAAAAGTTTTTTGTCAACGATTCAGTCTGTTATATAGTCTCGTTAAAATTCGGCTGTATAACAGGCTTTTTCTTTATATTATTACAATTTGTATCAAAATCAGTCTATACTTTATTCTATATTGATTTTCACAATTTAATGTGCTAAGATATACAGGTGTTGTTCCATACAACAGAAACCGGGCGGATGATTCCGCTGTCATTTCGGGAGGGCAAGCCTCATTTCGGGTGAACTGAATCCCGATCACGGGAGGAGCAAGCCCCTCCCCTACATCAATTATTGGAGGGAAAAGAATGTCAACCAACACTATTGTCGTTCTTGTTGCGTTTGTTGTGTACATGGGCATGATGATCCTCATCGGCGCCTTGAACAGCAAGCAGAGCAACAACGAAGACTACTTCCTCGGCGGCCGCGGACTCGGCTCATGGACTGCGGCGCTGTCCGCGCAGGCGTCCGATATGAGCGGCTGGCTGCTGATGGGTCTGCCCGGCGCGATCTATGTCGCCGGTACGGGTGAGGTATGGATCGCGATCGGTCTGCTGATCGGTACCGTCCTCAACTGGTTCTTAGTCGCCAGAAGACTGAGAAAGTACACCATCGTCGCCAACAACTCGCTGACGATCCCCAGCTTCTTCGAGAACCGCTTCCACGATAAGAAGGGCGTGCTCAAGATCGTATCGTCCATCATCGTCATCGTGTTCTTCGCGGTCTACACCGCCTCGGCGTTCGCTTCGGGCGCAAAGCTCTTCGCGAATGTATTCGGCACCGGCGCCGACGACCACACCGCCTACATGATCGGTCTGATCATCGCGGCTGTCGTTATCCTGGTCTACACCCTGCTCGGCGGCTTCAAGGCTGTATGCTACACCGACTTCATCCAGGGTATGCTGATGCTCGTCGCGATCCTCGCTGTTCCGATCATCGCGTACATTTCCATCAACGGCGATCTCGTCGGCGCGCTCGGCGCAAAGGGCGTCGCTGATCCTCAGGGCTATCTGAGCCTGATGAAGGACGGCGAAGGCAACCCGATCACCTTTGTATCCATCATCTCCAACCTCGGTTGGGCGCTGGGCTACTTCGGTATGCCGCATATCCTCGTTCGCTTCATGGCGATCAAGAGCGATAAAGAGGTCAAGAAGAGCCGTATCATCGCGATCGTATGGGTCATCCTCTCTCTGGGCGCCGCGTCCTTCCTCGGACTGGTAGCCAGAGGCTTCCTCAACGAGGATCTTGTCGCTTCGGGCAAATCCGAGGTCGTCTTTATCAAGACGATCCAGCAGATCTTTGACGGCAACATCGTCCTCGTCTTCATCGGCGGCGTATTCCTCTGCGGTATCCTTGCCGCGATCATGTCCACCGCTGACAGCCAGCTGCTGGTCACCGCGTCTGCTGTATCCGAGGATATGTACAAGGGCGTTATCAAGAAGGACGCTTCCGAAAAGAGCGCGCTGAACGTCGGCAGGATCGCTGTCGTCGTTGTCGCGATCATCGCGTTTGTCATCGCGCTCAACCCCGAATCCTCCGTCATGGGTCTGGTATCCGACGCATGGGCAGGCTTCGGCGCGGCATTCGGTCCCATTATCCTGCTGAGCTTGTTCTGGAAGCGCTTTAACCTTCCGGGCGCTGTCGCGGGTATGATCACCGGCTTCGCGACCGTCGTCATCTGGGACTACATCCCCTTCGGCGGCGCGCTGCTCAAGGACATCACCGGTCTGTATTCTCTGGTACTCGGCTTTGCGCTGGCGCTGCTCGTCGCGGTCATCGTGACCCTGATCACCAAAAAGCCCTCCGCAGAGATCGAGGAAGAATTCGACAAGGTCAACACCGTCGAGATCTGATCATCCATTGTCATTGTAGGGCTTTTACGCCGTTACAATCTCAACCGAATACAAACACTAATCCGCTCCCGAAGCTCGGGGGCGGATTTTTCATGCTGTTCGCGAAATTATTTGCAGAGGAGGGTCTTGTTGCTCAGCCGCAGACGGCACCCCTCTGCCCTTCGGTCACCTCCCCAACGGGGAGAACTCTCCCGCCGAAACTTTTCCAATTTACGCCATCCTTACGCGAAGCAAATCAATACTACCGTAGGGTACGGCGCTTGCCGACGTACCACGGCAGAACGTTTGATTAAAATGCAATGATCGTTAAGGAAAGGTGTGCTACCGTAACGCTACGCTATGGCCATTGACCATCCGTTTGGTTGAAGCGTTTATTTCCTATCTATGGCTTTCGATAACAGAAACGACCGTCGTTCCCGGACGAGGACACACGTGTCCTCGTCCATATGGTAACGCTTTCATTCCTTAACCGATGCAGTTCGTAATCCTACACCATATTGCGGTACGTCGCAAGCGCCGTACCCTACAATCCTCAGTAACGTCCTGCCTTGGAAGGAGCACCCCTCCCTTGCATTGCGTTCATCTTCCGCTTTTACATCGCATTTTTCATACGCAAGTCGGCTGACGCGCGTCCGATCTCTCTTTTTTCTTAAATCAAATTAACCATGACATGAATTTTACCGATTGTTACAAGAATGAAACTGAACACAATATATTGTGGTGGGTGGTAACCCGCTCACAAGAACTTGTTATAATTCTTTTTTGACAACATTTTACAAAAACTTATCAAATTGCCCAAAGTTTTATTTTTTTCTCGTATAAAATACCGATTGATTTCACGCCGTCTTTCTGCTATATTTAGTCAGGATTTCGCCTGCGGCACAAGATGCGGCAGCAGGCACACCTTTTGTAACAAAAAGATTACAACGAAACCAAAATCGAGAATGTGAAGGAGAAATTATGATCACCAAAATCGTAAAGCGCGACGGACGCGCGGTTGAATTCGACAAAGAAAAGATCACTCAGGCGATCTACAAGGCGGCTCACGCCATCGGCGGCAACGACTATGACAGCGCCGAGGAGCTCGCCGGCAAGGTCATCGAATACTTAGAGGCGGAGGACAACGACAATCCCTCTGTCGAGCACGTACAGGATACCGTTGAGAAGATCCTGATCGAGAACGGTCACGCCAGAACCGCGAAGGAGTTCATCCTCTATCGCGCGGAGCGTACCAGAGTGCGCGAGATGAACACCAAGCTGATGAAGATCTATGAGGATCTGACCTTCAAATCCGCGAAGGATAACGACGTCAAGCGTGAGAACGCCAACATCGACGGCGATACCGCGATGGGCACCATGCTCAAATACGGCTCCGAGGGCGCGAAGGAATTCTATCAGATGTATGTCCTCAACCCCAAGTTCGCCAAGGCGCACCGCGAGGGCGACATCCATATCCATGACCTCGACTTCCTTACCCTCACCACCACCTGCTGCCAGATCGATTTGTTGAAGCTCTTCAAGGACGGCTTTAGCACCGGTCACGGCTTTATCCGTGAGCCGAACGATATCTCCACCTACGGCGCACTCGCCTGCATCGCGATCCAGTCCAACCAGAACGACCAGCACGGCGGTCAGTCTGTACCGAACTTCGATTACAGCATGGCTCCCGGCGTCATCAAAACCTACAACAAGCGTTACCGCGCGAACCTCGCCCGCGGAGCTGAGCTGCTCGCTGACGACGAGA
>CACWXE010000155.1:0-4735 GCA_902764715.1 uncultured Ruminococcus sp.
TTCATGGGAATCCTCCTTTATCTTTGCCTCCCTTTGGTAAAGGGAGGTGGGGTTGTCGTAAGACAACCTCGGAGGGATTGTATCGATCGCCGATTATCACGGCAACCTTATTCATTCGTAACTCGCTTGCGCTCGAACAATTATGCAATCCCTCAGTCGCCAGACACGCGTGTCAGGCGACAGCTCCCTTTACCAAAGGGAGCCTTTGTTCACATCAATTCCTTATAGATATCGTTCTTCTTGAGTCCCGCCATCGCCGCGGCTTGCTTGGCGGCTTCGGTGGGGCGCATACCGCCGTCGATCAGCTTCTGCGCGTAGGCAACGGCGTCCGATAGGGTGATCTCGGATTTTTCTTCGGTCTTTTTGCCCTCTAAGACGAGGACGATCTCGCCCTTGAGCGAACCGTCGGCATACTTCTCAGCCGCATCCTTGGTGGTGGTGCGGATGATCTGTTCATGCACCTTGGTCAGCTCGCGCGCGATGGTGAGCTTGCGGTCGCCGAACGCGGCGTAAAAATCCTGTAAGGTATGGGCGAGCTTATGCGGCGCTTCGTAGAAGATCATGGTGCGGCGCTCGCCGAGCAGGCTTTCGAGGTGCTCCGCGCGGCTCTTTTTGTTCACGGACAAAAAGCCCTCGAAGGTGAAGCGGCCTGTCTCGAGCCCCGACACCGCCAGTGCGGAGATCACGGCGCTCGGACCGGGGACGACCACGGTTTTGACGCCCGCTTCTTCACACTGCTTGATCAGATCCTCGCCGGGATCGGAGATGCACGGCATACCCGCGTCGGTGACGATGGCACAGCTTTCACCGGCTAAGATGCGGTCGATGATCTTCTCGCCCTTCTCGTGTTTGTTATGCTCAAAATAGCTGATCATCGGCTTTTTGATGCCGAAGTGATTCAGCAGCTTGACGGTCACGCGCGTATCCTCGGCGGCGATGAAATCCGCCTCTTCCAGCGTGGCGACCGCGCGGGGCGACAGATCGCCCATGTTGCCGATCGGCGTACCGACGACATATAATGTATTCTTTTCCATAGGGAATCTCCCTTCGGTCAATCAATTAATGCAATCCCTCAGCTTCGCGTTGCTCAGCACTTTCGTTAGAAAAGGGAGGCTGATCGTGTTGTTCCTTATAGCTTCCGTAGATTTCTCTCATTTCGGGGGTGAAGCCGTTTTCGTCCTCGACGATCAGCGCGGGCAGAACGTCCATATAGCCGGGCTTCGCGCCGCGTTTAGCTTCACACAAAAAGAGCTTGGGCGCTTTTTCAACCCTGCCCTGTACCATGCGCAGGCGTTTTGGTTCCATGCCGTGAGCGCGCAGTGCGCCGAGCACATCGGTCAGGCGTTCGGGGCGCTGACACAGGACGAACCGTCCGCCGAAGCGGAGCAGCCACTCCGCCGCCGCGCAGATATCGTCGAGCGTACATTCCGTTTCATGCAGGGCGATCTTCTTCGCACTGTCGGGGCTGATGATCCCCGAACCGCCGAGCTTATACGGCGGGTTGCAGATGACGAGATCGGTCTCGCCCGCGGGCATGCGTGTGTGCATTTCTTTGATATCTGCCAAAACAGGGTTTATGAGTGACGCGCGCTCGATCCCGTTCTCCGTGTTGCGGCGAATACTATGCTGCAGCAGATCGATCGCCTCTGGCTGGATATCGACGGCGGTGATCTGACGCGGCGCGGTATCGCGGATCAACAAGAGAGGGATCGTACCGCAGCCGGTGCCGAGCTCAACGATCCTGTCGCCTTTTTTCGGCGCGGCAAAATGCGCCAGAAGGATCGTATCGGTGGAAAAATGATGGGCGTCGGTGACATAGACCGTCACCCCGCTGCCCAGCGGCTCCAAGCGCATTTGAATCACCCCTTTTGATAGTGGATAGTTGACAGTGGAAAGTTAGAAGTTGAAAATGGAAAGTTGAAAGTTAATGGCGGGCGCTGCCCGCACCCGATCATATTCGGGAGGAGCATTCCTCGGCGGAAACGCATCCCCTACAAGTAACAGATATATCGTCGATCACTTTCCACTTTCCATTTTTAACTTTCTACTTATATATTACCATACTCACCCACACTTGTAAACGGCAAAAAAATAACCGAGGCACAAAGCCTCGGTCGTTTCTTAATCTTCGATTACTCTGCAGCAGGAGCGCCTACGGGGCAAGCATCAGCGCAGGAACCGCAATCGATGCAAGCGTCAGCGTCGATAACATACTTACCGTCGCCCTCGGAAATAGCATTTACGGGGCACTGATCAGCACAAGCACCGCAAGAGATGCAATCGTCAGAAATCTTATAAGCCATGGAATTGACCTCCTTGTATTTATTGACTACATTGTAGCACATCGAATGAAAAAATCAAGGTTTTTGGTCGAAAATTAGCAGCTGCTAACTATATTTCATCCACTTTGTCGATCACGGTTTATTGGTTTTCCGCTTCATACATTTTCTTGAGTTCCTCAAGGTCATACGGCGTTTGCTGATACAGATAGTAATTCAGCCAGTTGGCGTACAGAAGCGACGCGTGGGATCGCCATGTCATCACGGGCTTGCGGTTGACGTTGTCATCCGGGAAGTAATTGTAGGGCTTGCTGATCTTGACACCCTTTTCCACATCGCGGTAATACTCCTTGGCGAGGGTGTCGTAATCATACTCGCAGTGACCGAGCAGATAGAACTCTCTGCCGTTTTTGGAGCAGATGATCGCGACGCCCGCCTTCTTGGAGGTGGCTAAGATCTCGAGCTCCGGAACCGCCTCGATATCCTCGGTACGGACGCCGGTATAGCGCGAATGCGGGATCAGAAAATAATCGTCAAAGCCGCGCATCAAGGGGTGCTTGGGGTTGAGGATCATATGGTTATAGATGCCGAAGAGCTTCTTGGGCAGGTCGATCTTGTCGATGCCGTAGCGATAGTAGAGCCCTGCCTGAGCGCCCCAGCAGATGAACATCGTGGAATAAACGTGCTTTTTTGCCCATTCAAAGACCTCGCACAGCTCGTCCCAGTAGTCGACCTCTTCAAAGGGCATTTGCTCGACGGGCGCGCCGGTGACGATCATGCCGTCAAAACGCTCCTCGCGGATCTCGTCAAGGGTCTTGTAGAACTTCATCAGGTGCTTTTCGCTGGTGTTCTTCGATTGATGGCTCGCCATCTGCAGCAGCTCCACATCGACCTGCAGCGGTGAATTACCGAGCAGGCGCATGAGCTGGGTCTCGGTCGTGATCTTGGTGGGCATGAGGTTCAGGATGACGATTTTGAGCGGTCGGATATCCTGCGTCATCGCGCGGTCTTCCTGCATGACGAAGATATTCTCACTTTCGAGAATCTGTGTAGCAGGCAGATCATTGGGTATTTTGATCGGCATAGTACCGCTCCTTTCAAATAATTAGGAATTTGGAATGAGGAATGAGGAATGAAGGGAAGCACTTCGTGCTTTAGATTCCTATAGAATTGGATGGAAACGTTTCCTGATACTTATGAATGGGTGAGGGCGGGCAGTGGCGCTTAGCCAATCGCGAATAAATCCGCTCCCCATGCGCTGTTGCATGGGAGTTGTTAACCAAATCATAGATTTGGACAACTCCTCAAGCCCTCCATAAATTCCTAACTCCTAATTCCTCATTACATCAATATTGTTTTCCCCAGTACACCATGTGCTTGGCGGGCTTGCCGCAGCAGGCGCAGACGTCGCCGAGGTTCTCTTCCTCGAAGGGGATACAGCGGGATTTTACGCCGCCGGTGACGTCCTTGATCTTATCTTCACATTCACTGTCGCCGCACCACATCGCTTTGATAAAGCCGGGCTTGTTCTTTGCGATGTCGACGAACTCGTCAAAGTTGTGAGCGACATGGGTCTTTTCCTTCATATTCTCGAGCGCGCGGTTGTACATATCGTCGTGGATCTGAGTCAGCAGATCGGCGATGGTCTGCTCGAGGTTATCGAGCGATACAAAGAGCTTTTCTCTGGTATCGCGGCGCACCAGCACGCACTGGTTCTTCTCGATATCCTTGGGACCGATCTCCAGACGAACGGGAACGCCCTTCATCTCATACTGGGCGAACTTCCAGCCGGGGCTCTGGTCGGAATCATCGAGCTTGGTGCGGAAGGTTTTCTTCAATGCTTCATAAAGTTCATTTGCCTTATCGAGAACGCCCTCCTTATGCTGAGCGATCGGGATGATCGCGAGCTGGATGGGAGCGATCTTCGGCGGCAGTACCAGACCGTCGTCATCGGAATGTACCATAATCAGCGCGCCGATCATGCGGGTAGAGGTGCCCCATGAGGTCTGGTGCGGATGATGCAGCTTGTTATCTCTGCCGGTGTAGGTGATGTCGAACGCCTTGGCAAAGCCATCGCCGAAGTAGTGCGAGGTACCGCCCTGCAGCGCGACGCCGTTGTGCATCATCGGCTCGATGGTGTAGGTCTCCTTTGCGCCGGCAAAACGCTCCTTAGGAGTTTTCTCGCCGACGACAGCGGGGATCGCGAGGGTCTCTTTATAGAAATCCGCGTAGACCTTGAGCATTTTTAAGGTCTCCTCACGCGCCTCTTCCTCGGTCTCGTGGAGGGTGTGACCCTCCTGCCACAGGAACTCACTGGTGCGCAGGAACGGACGGGTGGTCTTTTCCCAGCGGACAACGGAGCACCACTGGTTATAGAGCTTGGGCAGATCGCGGTAGGTGTTGACGACCTTGGCGTAATGCTCGCAGAAGAGCGTCTCGGAGGTCGGGCGCACGCA
>CACWXE010000155.1:4759-8127 GCA_902764715.1 uncultured Ruminococcus sp.
CAGCTCCTCGCTGCCGCCGACCGTGACCCACGCGCATTCGGGCGCGAAGCCCTCGACATGATCCTTTTCCTTTTGTAACAGACTCTCGGGGATGAACATCGGCATATAGACGTTCTCGTGACCGGTCTCTTTGAAACGGCGGTCCATATCATTGCGCATGTTCTCCCAGATCGCGAAGCCGTAGGGTCGGATGACCATACAGCCCTTGACGTTAGAGTAATCTACCAGCTCCGCCTTCTTGACGATGTCGGTATACCATTTTGCGAAATCCTCGTCGCGGCTCGTGATCGCCTCGACCATTTTCTTATTCTGAGCCATCATTTTCCTCCATAGCATTGTTATCGTTGAGTAAGGGTGACTATGCCTCCCTTTGGTAAAGGGAGGTGGGCTCGCTTGCGAGCTCGGAGGGATTGCAAAATTGATCGAGTATTGCGAGAAACCAATTGAGAATAGGTTGGTCGCTACGCTCCATTCATACAATCCCTCACCCGCTCTCGCGGGAGCTCCCTTTACCAAAGGGAGCCTGATGTACGAAAGCCTAATCAAAAGTATTATACTATTATTATGCGGTTTTGACAAGTGCCAAACTGCGCCAACCCTATGGAGAAAGCCCGATAAAATTGGTTATTTTGCGCAAATCGGGCACGTGTGCCGTTTTCTCAGCTATCCAACGTGGATTTGAATAAGGTTGAGATTGCCACATCGTCGTCGTCCGCCGCTTGACAATGACAATAATGCGGTTGAGATTGCCACACCCCTAAAGGGGCTCGCAATGACAAATTGAATATAATAAAAAATAAGGCGGCATAAAGCCGCCCTAATCCTTTTGTCAGACGAAAGGAGCGAACCTCCTCCCCGCAAAATCAGGTATTCGATTCGATGTAATTGACAAGATCAGCTACAGTACGAATGTTCTCGATCTCCTCGTCGGGGATCTCGATCTCAAACTCGTCCTCGATGGACATCAGCAGGTCTACGACATCAAGAGAATCCGCGCCTAAATCATCCTGCAGATCGGTCTCGGGCTTGATAGAATCCTCTTCAACGTCAAACTGCCCGGCAAGGATAACTTTAATCTTTTCTAATACCATTATGTCTCCTCCTAATTGAATATGCGGTTGATGCGACGATCTCCGATATAAGATTCCTCACAAAAAGCTCGGTGATCGCAACGAAAAACAATCTATCGTTTTCCGATTACAACAACATATTATTAGACATATCGTACTTTGTCAAGGATTATGTCAATTTTTTAACCGTTAGTGCTGATTGGGAATTAAGATGCGTACATTTTGTGTGAAATCTGACAGCTTGTAACAATATTTTGGGCACACGTGCCCTCGGTACGTCGACAAGCGCCGTACCCTACAAAGGCTCCTCACTAAACCATGATTCCGCTTTGGGTTCTGAGGAAATCCATTACCTTTTGCTCAATGACCTTCACGCCGCCCTCGCTGTCGCTCTCGATGTTCAGCGGCAGGATGGGATCATGCACCGATAATCGGAGCAGGAACCAGCCGTCGCCGCCGTCCCTGTCAAAGCTGACGCGGATACCCTCGCGGTTGTCGGGCGCGATATGCCAGTCGGGCTGCTTCTCAGCAAACGCCTCCAGCTCGTCGATGACGCGCTGACCGGTGGTCTTGAAATCCTTATCGGTGATCTTGATGCGGATCTCCTTTTCTTCGACCGGCTCCTTCAGCGCGGCAAGCAGACTGTCTAAGCTCTCGCCCTTTTGACGAAGCTGTGCCGCCTTGATGATGATCTTGGTGCACAGATACGCGCCGTCGTCAAGGAAGTAGTTCTCTTCCATCGCGGCATGACCGGAGGTCTCGATCGCGAGCGGCGCGCAGATCCCCTGCGCCTTGAGCTCGATCGCCTTGTTGATGACGTTTTTATAGCCGCGGCGATAGCGGTAGTGCTTGCCGCCGAGGTGCTTTTCGATGAATTCATTCAGCCCGGTAGAGGTGATGGAATCGGTCACCACCGTGCCGCCGGGGTTGTTCTCGAGCGCCAGACATGCCGCCAGCGCTACCAGACGGTTGCGGTTGATCTCCTTGCCGTATCGATCCACCGCGCCGCCGCGGTCAACGTCGGTGTCGAAGATCACGCCGAGGTCGGCTTTGTTCTGTAAAACCGCCTCGCAGATAGACGCCATCGCCTGCTCATTCTCGGGATTGGGTACATGGTTCGGGAACATGCCGTCGGGATCGAGGTAACGCGAACCGCTCGTATCGGCGCCCAACGGCTCCAGTACCGACGCGGCGTAGAATCCGCCCGCGCCGTTGCCCGCGTCCACCACGATGCGGAAGCCCTTGAGCGGCAGATCATAGTCCTCGGCATTCACCTCGCGCTTGATCAGCTCGCGCAGGTGAGCGGAGTAGTTCTCCATATAGTTGATCGGCGAAACCGTGCCGCCCATCGCCTTTTCGGGATGATCGCCGTCCTGGGCGTGTTGCAGGATCGCCTCGATATCGGGCGCGTCCAGACCGCCGTCGCGGGTGAAGAATTTCAGTCCGTTGCGGTTGAACGGATGGTGCGACGCGGTGATCTGCACCGCCGCGTCACAGCCGAGATCGACGGTCGTCATGAACATAGCGGGCGTGGACGACAAGCCGCAGTCATAGACCTTCACGCCGCCCGCAAAGCCCAGTGCGGCTACATCTACGGCGATGTGATGCACCACATCGTCCAGATTGCTCACCACCACTGCCCTCTGCCTTCCCTGCAGCCGCTTCATGTCCTTGGCAAAGACATAGACATTACCCTCGCGCTGCACCACGGGAGCACCAAGCCCCAGGCGGTCCTGATTCATGGCCAGGAGGTCGGGGTTCTTGAGCAAGTTGAGCGAATAGTCGGGAATCTTCGTCAGGTCGCATCCGATGAGCAGCGGCGAACTGGTGATGCACCAATAGGCCATGTGGGTGTTCTCCTCGTCGTGCGAGAGTGTGCGGCCTATCTCGAGCATGTCCACGTCGTTGTAATGGCCGTCGCCCGTGAAAGCTTGCAGATAGAGGTTTTCCTCGATGAGTCGCTTCACGGAGCTCCACTTACAGCGTATGTCGCCCGTCGTTCGCCACGAGTCGGCAATGTCGCTGATCCACGTGCCAGGGTAGGCCCATCGGCACACGTTGAAAACCACGCCGGGCTTGCCACAGCTCTTGATGGCCTCGGAAATCTTGGTGTACTGCTCCCGTTCGTCGAGTCCCATGTGGTTTCCGCCGCAGTAGTCCACCTTGATGAAGTCGAAGTCCCAGTCGATGAAGTACAGGTGGCAGTCCTCCTTCTCATGTCCGGCCAGTCCCACGCCCAAGCCCCAGGCATGCTTTCCTCCCGAGCCGCAGGTGTTGTCGCCCGCATCGCTGTAGATG
>CACWXE010000156.1 GCA_902764715.1 uncultured Ruminococcus sp.
ATACGCGCCGAATACGAACAGAAAGAAGAAGCAAAACAGCATACTCATGCCGATCACACCAACGATACGGACAGGCTGTACGGCAATACCCATTGTATTTCCGCGGGTCATAATACCGTACCAGCCGAGCAGCATATTGCTGAGCAGCGCCGATATCGCGATCAGCCCCGCGTCGGCAAGCATCAGAAATATTTTTCTGACATTCATTTTCTTCATAATCAAAACCCTTTTTATCTATACTATTCTTGATGCACACAATAAATCATGATAATTATATCGCATAACGCGTATAAAGTCAATCATTTTCACATCGTACATATTCATGGAAAAGCCGCATGATTATCGCTGTATCCGCCCGCATATTTCTTCCATGACAGCCATATACTTTATCAGAATCCGTGCGGTGAAAAGCACATGACAGCGGCCTTTTGACCGCCCGATCCTTTTCTCCGCGACACGATCAGGGAGGCTTCCATGAAAGGAATCTTAGAAGACCGCGCCATCCGTTTAGGCGAGTATATCATTGAGCATCAGAGCACCGTGCGCGATACCGCGGCGGTATTCGGCGTCAGCAAATCCACCGTACATAAGGACATCACCACCCTGCTCCCCAAGCTCAACTCCGGGCTGTACAAGGAGGTGCGCGCCGTGCTGGACGTCAACAAAGAAGAACGCCACCTCAGAGGCGGCGAGGCGACCAAGCATAAGTACGAGATGTTGAAAAAAATGAGGAGTTAGGAGTTAGGAATTAGGAATTATGGGCGGACGCTGTCCGCACCTGATCCATATTAGAAATTGGAACACTTCATTCTTATTCTATAGGAATCGTAACACGAAGTGTTTCCCTTAATTCCTCATTTCTAATTCCTCATTCTTATTCCTAATTCCTCATTCTTATTCCTAATTCCTCTTTACATTCTCCCTCATAAGGTGTATAATATATTCTGTATAAATAGGGCGAACATTGTTTGCCGCGTACAGGAGATATGTCTTATGATGAATATACCTTTTTCCCCTCCCGATATCGGAGAGGATGAGATCGCGGAGGTCGTAGATACCCTGCGCTCCGGCTGGATCACCACAGGCCCCAAAACCAAACTGTTTGAACAGGAGATCGCCAAGAAATGCAACACCAAAAAGGCGGTATGTCTGTCCAGCCAGACAGCCTGCGCGGAAATGACCCTGCGCCTGCTCGGCGTAGGCCCCGGCGACGAGGTCATCGTGCCCACCTATACCTACACCGCTTCGGCGTCCATCATCTATCATGTCGGCGCGACGCCGGTGATGATCGACTGCAAGCAGGATTCCTACGAGATGGATTACGACAAGGTGGAGGAAGCGATCACCCCCAAGACCAAGGTCATCATCCCTGTTGATCTGGCGGGCGTGGTATGCGATTATGACCGCATCTTTGAGATCGTCGAGAAGAAGCGCTCGCTTTTCAGGGCTTCCGAAAACCCGATCCAATTGGCACTCGGACGCGTCATCGTCATGGCGGACGCCGCTCATGCCTTCGGCGCGCAGTGGCACGGCAAGATGTGCGGTTCCATCGCCGATTTCACCAATTTCAGCTTCCACGCGGTCAAGAACATGACCACCGCCGAGGGCGGCGCCGCGACATGGCGCGAGATCCCCGGTGTGGACAGCAACGATCTGTATAAGCAATATATGCTGATGACCCTTCACGGCCAGACCAAGGACGCGTTCACCAAGGACAAGGGCACCTCATGGGAGTATGACGTCGTCAACACCCAGTACAAGTGTAATATGCCCGACGTTCTCGCGGCGATCGGACTGGCACAGCTTCGTCGCTATGACAGGATGCTCAGCCGCCGCCATCAGCTGATCGCCCGCTACAACAAGGCGTTTGAGGGTCTGAACATCCAGGTGCTCGACCACCGCGGACCGGATCACCGCTCCAGCGGCCATCTGTACTTTGTGCGATTCTTAGGCAAGGACGCCGAATTCCGCAACCGCTTCTATGATGAAATGAAGCAGCGCGGCGTCAACTGCAACGTCCACTTCAAGCCGCTGCCGATGATGACCGCCTACAAGCAAAAGGGCTTTGACATCATCGAATACCCCTATTCCTATAATATGCACAAGAATCAGCTGACCCTGCCCATGAACTCCGTGATGACGGATGAAGAGGCGCAGTATGTGATCGACACCTTCATTGAGGTGTACAATAAGTTGACGAAATAATAAAGAGGCTGCATAGGCAGCCTCTTTTGGGATTGGAATCAAGCGGAAAACGACGCGATCCCGCCTTTTTCTCTGATTTCAACTCTCCCTCACCATAAGTTTAAAAAATGTTCACTATTTCGCAAAAATATATATTATAATGTAAAAGAAAGAAAAAACAGAAACCGTGAGGTAACGCTATGAACAATCGTAAAATCCTTATCGTAGACGACGACCAGAACATCTGCGAGTTGTTGCGCCTTTACATCGAGAAAGAGGGCTACACCACCGCCATCGCCAACGACGGCGAACAGGCGCTGGAGCTCTTTGACCGTGAACAGCCCGCGCTGGTGCTGCTCGATATCATGCTGCCCAAGATGGACGGCTGGCAGGTATGCCGAGAGATCCGCAAGACCTCCGACTGCCCCATCATCATGCTCACCGCCAAGGGCGAGGTATTCGACAAGATCCTCGGTCTGGAGCTGGGCGCTGACGATTATGTGGTCAAGCCCTTTGAGGCGAAGGAGGTCGTCGCGCGTATACGCGCTGTCCTGCGCAGAACCGGCAGCGGCGAAGAAGAAGCCGTCAAGGAAGTCCGCTGGGACAAGCTCGTCATCAACCTGACCAACTATGAGCTGATCGTCGACGGCAAGCAGATCGACACCCCGCCCAAGGAGCTGGAGCTGCTGTATCACCTCGCGTCCAACCCGAACAAGGTGTTCACGCGCGATCAGCTGCTCGACCAGGTATGGGGCTTTGAATATTACGGCGACAGCCGTACCGTTGACGTACACGTAAAACGTATCAGAGAGAAAATCGACGGCGTCTCCGACAAATGGGAGCTGCGCACCGTCTGGGGAGTAGGCTATAAATTTGAAACAAAAGGCTGATCAAGCAAACAAAACGTCCGCTTCTTACCGCGGAAAAGCGCCGCACTTTCGCGTGCGGCGATCCCTCTTCAAAAAATATCTGATCTTCGGCATCTCGATCCTGCTGACCAGCTTCATCGCGCTGAGCGTGACCATGTATACCTTTGTCAACCGATACTGGGAAGAAGAGAAGAAGAAGACGCTGCTGGATAACGCCCACAAAGTATCAGAGGCGATCACCACCTATTCGTACATCATCCCGTCGGTTCATTCGCTGGTCATCGACGAGCATTCTCCGGTCGGCATTACGGTCGGCAGTATCTCCAAAAGCCTCGACGCAGACGTCCTGATCACCGACAATAAGGGGATTTGCCTGTATTGCTCGGAGGGCGACAACTGCATACACAAGACTCGCGCCTTCCCCTCCAAGGTCCTGTTCGAGACCACCCCGGGCGAATACTTCTCCTCGGGCACGCTGGACGGCTATTATTCCGACAACCGCTACACGGCGGGCGTACCGATCATGCTGGATTCCGACCCCAATCCGTCGGCGTTCTGTTATGTCACCACCAAAGCGACCTTCCTTACGGGACTGCCGGTCACGTTTTTGCAGATCTTCCTGACTGCGGCGGCAGTGATGCTGATCATCATTATCATCTTTGTCGCTTTCATGTCCTACAGCATGACAAAGCCGCTCAAACAGATGTCATCCGCCGCCAAGAAATTTGCTGTCGGCGATTTTTCCGTGCGCGTCAACGTCACCTCCGACGATGAGATCGGCGAGCTGGCGACCGCGTTCAACTATATGGCGGACAGCCTTGCTTCCAGCGAGGGGATGCGCCGCTCGTTCATCTCCAACGTATCACATGAGCTGAAAACGCCCATGACGACCATCGCGGGCTTCATCGACGGTATGCTCGACGGCACCATCCCGCCCGAGCGACACGATCACTATATGAAGATCGTGTCCACCGAGGTCAAGCGTCTGTCGCGGCTCGTGACCTCCATGCTGAATCTGTCGCGCATCGACCGCGGCGAGCTGAAGGTCAACCGCCAGAAGTTCGATATGTTCTCGCTGATCATCACGATCCTCGCAAGCTACGAGCAAAAGATCATCGCCCGCAAGCTGCACATCACGGGTCTGGAGGACTTTCGCAGTATCGTTGTCGACGCCGACCCCGATCTGATGTATCAGGTCGTGTATAACCTGATCGAAAACGCGGTCAAGTTCACCGACGAAGGCGGTACCATCCACTTTGGCGTGGAAGAGACCCGCTACGACGTATCCGTCAGCATCACCAACACCGGCCCCGGCATCCCGCCGGAGGATATCCGATACGTCTTTGACCGCTTCTATAAAACCGACAAGAGCCGCAGCATCGACAAGAAGGGCATGGGTCTGGGCTTGTTCATCGCCAAGACCATCATGCGTCTGCACGGCGGCGATATCTATGTCGATTCCCGCGTCAACGAATTCACCACGTTCACCATCCGTCTGCCGAAGACCGTTCAACAGTCTCCCGAAACCAACAAGGAGAAAGATCAAAAATTCGTGGAAGCGACCGTTGACAGCGAAACGGAAGAATAAACATATCGATCAGTCATTGCGATGGCTAAAGGCTCCCTTTCCCAAGGGAGCTGTC
>CACWXE010000157.1 GCA_902764715.1 uncultured Ruminococcus sp.
AACCCTCAAAGCCTTCCCGTGCGGGAAGGTTTTATCGCAACCCTGCATCTGATTTGAAATACCTGAACGGAGGATCAAAATGAATCCATACATCAAACGATTATTGTCGATTATCCTTGCGGCGGCGCTGATGCTCTCCGCCTGTGCTTTGACTGTCAACGCCGCTGAGACCGGCGGCGACGAAACGCCGGCGACAGCAGCCGTCGGCGCGGCATACGGATACGTTTCGGTCGGAGAACCCTCAACCGAGGCGACGGAACCGACCGAACCGCAGCAGCCCGCGATCACGCTCTCCTTCAACAATACCGCCGAGGGCGCGCAGATCAGCTGGGAAGCTGTCGAAGGCGCGGCAAAATACGTCCTCTTTCTGCATGAGCAGGAGGGCTATCAAATGCTCGCCGAAACCGACGCGACCGAATATCTGCATACTCCCCTGGAGGACGGCGCTGTTTACAGCTACAACATCCGCGCGCTCGACGCGAACGGCGGTACGATGATCGACCTTTCCGCCTCGGACAGTGTCAACACCTTTATCGCGCCGCCCGTCATCACCTCTCTCACGGGAAACGCCGAGGGCGTTGAGCTGACATGGAACGAGACCGCCGCCACCCGATATCGCGTCTACCGCAGGGTCACAGGCTCCGAGTGGAGCAGGGTCGGCGAAACGGACGGTACGACCTATCTGGATACCACCGCCGAATCCGGCAAAACCTATATTTATACCGTGCGTTGTATCAGCGAAGACGGCGAGCGGTTTTTAAGCTATCACAACAGCGGCAGATCGCTCTTCTTTGTCAGGACGCCGTCGATCACCTCGATCTCCAATACGGCAACCGGCGCGAGGATCAGCTGGGACAAGCCCGACGGCGCCTACCGATGCCGCGTTTATGTCAAGGACGGCTCCGACTGGAGGCGTTTGACGGAAACCGCCGACACAAGCTATGAACACGAGAATCTCATCGACGGCAGAGCCTACACCTATACCGTCAGGTGCGTCGATAAAAACGGCGATTTTGTATCGGAATTTAACAGGGGCGGCTGGGAAAACACCTTTATCGCGCCGCCCGTCATCACCTCTCTCACCAACACCAAGGAGGGTATCGAGATCCGCTGGAGCAAGCGTTCCGCGGCAGAAAAGTACCGCGTCTATTACTATGGCAGCAGGGGCTGGACCAGGCTGGCAGAAACCGAGGACACCGTTCTGCTCGATACAGACGTTGAATCCGGCTATCACTACACCTACACCGTCCGCTGTATCAGCGCGGACAGCGAGCGCTTTACGAGCTACCACAACAGCGGCAAAAGAACGCTGTTTGTCGGCGAGCCGGTCATCAGCTCGATCACCAACACCGAAACCGGCGCGAAGATCAGCTGGACAAAGCCCGACGGAGCGGAATACTGCCGCGTCTACGTCAGGGACAGCTCCGGCTGGACCCGACTGACGGAAACCGGCGGCTCAAGCTATGTGCATGAGAATCTCAAAAGCTCACAGAGCTATACCTATACCATCCGCTGCGTCGATGACGACGGCGAGTTCACCACCGGCTTCAATTCCGACGGTTGGGAAAATACCTTTATCGAACCGCCCGTCATCACCTCGATGACCAATACCGAAACAGGCGTCGAGATCCGTTGGAGCAAGCCTGCCGGCGCGGAAAAATTCCGTATCTACTATTACGGCAGCAGGGGTTGGACGCGGATGGCAGATCTCACCGACACTGTCTATCTTGACGAGGACGTCGTGTCCGGCTATCACTACACCTACACCGTCCGCTGTATCAACAACGAAGGCGATCGCTTTACGAGCGACTACAAAAGCGGCAAAAAGACGCAGTATATCGGCGTTCCGAAGATCACCTCGTTCAGTAATACGGAAACCGGAACAACGATCTACTGGGAAAAACCCGACGGCGCGTATAGATGCCGCGTTTATGTCAAATCGGGTTCCGACTGGAAGCGTCTGGCAGAGACCGCCGACAGCTCCTATACCTATGACGATCTGACCAACAACACCGCCTATACCTACACCGTCAGATGTGTGGACGGCGACGGCGATTTTGTCAGCGATTTTGACGGAAATGGCTGGACGTACACCTTTATCAAACCCCCGGCGATCGACAGCGTCAGCCGCGTCAACGGCGCGAATCTCGTCAAGTGGAATGCTATCGCCGGAGCTTCCGCGTACCGTCCGTACCGCAAGGGCTTCAACGGCCCGTGGAGCAGGATCGCCGATAGCGTGGAGGGAACCTCCTACAGCGATACGACCGCGAATGCCAACACGCTCTATGCCTACACCGTGCGCTGTCTTGACGCGGACGGCGAGCTGATCAGCGATTACTACGGCTCTTCCACCTACTATTACAACGGCAATCTGGCACAGGGCGCCATCAACGTCAACGGCAATACACTGTATTTTGACAAAGGTCGCATCCGCAGCGGCTACCAGACTATCAACGGAAAAACCTACTACTACGGTCCCGACGGACAGATCTGGAAGAATGGTATCGTCGGCAATTCTTCCGACGGCTACCGCTACGCCGACAGAAACGGCGTGATAGATTTCAGTTACCGCGGCGCTGTCACCTCCAACGGCGTTGACTGGATCGTCGAGGACGGCAAGGCATATAGGGTAAGCGACAGTGACGACAGAACGCTCTTCCGCGCTATGAAGCTCGTTGCACAGGTCACGAACAGCAGTATGAGCAAGTCGCAGAAGCTGCGCGCGTGTTTCGACTACCTGCAGAACAACGACGACTACATCGAGATGAATCCGCGTATCCCGGATTATACAGGTATGGACTGGATGATCGTCTACGCTAACGATATTTTCGTCGACGAGCGAGGCAACTGTCTGAGCTACGCTGCTGCGTTCGCTTATATGGCAAAGGCTATCGGCTATAAGAACGTCTACGGCTGCAACAGCGGCGGACACGGCTGGGCAGAGATCGAAGGCCTCATCTACGATCCCGAGTGGGGCATGCACAGATTCAGCTACAGCTACTACGGCATGAGCTATGACGAGCCCTGCGACGTCGATTACGCGGCAGGTATAGCCGCGGGTTTGCCCTTCATGCACATCAGGATATCCTGATCGGTTATCAGAATAATAACACATCCCTGTCGGCCCTGCGGTCGGCGGGGATTATTATTGCAATGATTAATGACAAATCATTCTCTCAGTCTTGATTTTTAAAATGTAAAGAGCAAAAGAATTTATGCTGGATGAACTCCGAGCTATGCTCACTACCGAACAACAATAAATGATGCCGGAGCAGATAGAGAACTGTCAGCTATCGCCGGTTGCCCTGTCTGACATGGACGCCTTCTTCGAGAACTTCAAGCTCGGCATGAAAAGACAGCAGAAATATACGCAGAACAGCAGCGGGGATGACACAATCGTCATCCCCGCTGTCATGTTATCCGGTTAAGTCACTTCCGCTGTTTCTTTCAGTTCATGTCCCTCTTCCCTATCCCTGACGACGCGCTTGTTCCTCCACGCGCCGCTCTTCCAGCGGATGATCATCATAATACCGCGCACGATCTCATCAGCCGCGAGGGCGATCCACAGTCCGTAGATGCCCATACCGAACACGACCGCGAACAGATAGGAGCCCGCCACGCTGATGATCCAGTTGGACATCACCGCGCAGATCGTCGGGAAATAGACGTCTCCCGCGCCGCGCATACAGGCGATGATGACGATATTGGTCGTCCTGCCGAATTCAAGTACCGCGTTCATGAGCAGGATGGTACTGCCGATCGCGATGACGTCCGCGTTATCGGTGAAGAAGCCCAGCAGCGGTTTGCGGAGCAATATGCCGATCGTGCAGGTCATGACAGAGATCAGAAGCGCCGTTCGATAGGATCTCAGCCCCTGCCGATACGCCTCGTCATATTCCTTCGCGCCGACCAGATGACCGATCATGATCTGGGACGCCTGTCCGATCGACATGGCGAACAGATAGAAAAACATCGTGATGATCTGGACATAGGTTTTTGTGATCAGCTCGTTCTCCGACAGACAATACAGCACGATGGAGGTGATCACGAGCTGTGAGAGATTATAGAGGAAGGTCTCCAGCGCCGAGGGGATACCGATCTTCAGCATCGACAGAAATTCTCTTTTCGGGAACGGCTTCAAGAGCTTGAACGCCGAGAGTGATTCGATCTTTGTAAACAGGATGATCACCAATACGATACTGCTGATAACGCGGCTGATGCAGGTCGCGATCGCCGCGCCCTCTACTCCCATCGCGGGTACGAGGACGATATCCATTCCGGTGTTCAGTATATTCATGCCCGCCGTGACGAACATCGTCATTCTGGTCATGCCGTGATTGCGGATGATCACCGAACAGCCATTGATCAACGCTTGAAACAACATCGTGCCGCCGACGATAGAAAGATACCGGCTTGCATAATCCAGAATCTGACCGTCGGCACCTACCAGCATCAGAATCGGTCGGTTAAAGAGCAGGAAGATCACGCTGATGATCACGCCGAAAAAGACCTGAGACGTCAAGAGCAGCACCGATACCAGAGATGCAGACCGACGCTTTTGCGCCCCGAGGTATTGCGAGATCATCACAGCGCCCGCGGTGGACAGGATCTGAAACACAATGGTCACGATCGACACGGTCTGGTTCGCAGTATTGACGGATGACGCCGCTAAATCGTCATA
>CACWXE010000158.1 GCA_902764715.1 uncultured Ruminococcus sp.
GAACGGAGCGCTCCGTTCCCTTTCATTATAAATGTCATTACGAAGCCTATGGCAGAAACGCCATGGGCTGTGGTAATCTCAACCGATAAAGGCTCCCTTTCCTAAGGAAGCTGTCACGAAGTGACTGAGGGTTGATATAAAACTGTCCGACCGCAGGGAGAAACAGTATTAATGATACTTCACCCGAAAACCGTTTTCATCCTCAACAGGCTCCAGTTTTTTGACCTCCATGCGCTCGATGACGATGTAGGCGCCGCGGTCGAGGGCGGCGATCACGTCGTCGATCTGCCGCTCGGTGCCCTGTATCTCCATCGATACAGAGTCGTCATATTCATTCCGCACCCATCCCGTCGCGCCGTAAAGCTGCGCCGCCTGCATCGCGCGCCAGCGGAAGCCTACCGCCTGTACCTGACCGTAGAATCGGATGTGTTTGCGTACCGTTTTGCGTTTTGTCAGCATTTCGCTCACCTCACCGATATTATATCCTACCGCAAGCGGGGTTGTCAATTCGCGCCGGATCATGTGTACAGGTTGCATAAATACCATCCCGCTTTTTTGGATTGCATGACAGAAACCGATATGGTAAAATAAATAAGAACGAGTTATACACAAATGTGTCGCTGTTTGCGGTACAGAAGGGCTGCTATGAAGAGATACGATCAGGTAGGACTGCTTTATTTCATCATCCATTTTTTGGTGGAGATCACCTCATTTTATGTGTTGACCTCCTATTTCAGCACGCCCATCGTCTGGGGCTTATGCCTCTTGTATGATTCACTGGCGTTTGTGCCGCAGGGCTTTTTCGGATTCTTGCGCGACAAAGGGATCCGCGTCAACTTTGCTGTTCTCGGCACGGTGCTGACGTCCCTTTCTCTGGTGCTGCTGCATTTTGACGTCAGCGCGATCATCGTGATCATCTCGGCCGCGCTGGGCAACTGTCTTGTCCATATCCACGGCGCCGAGCTGACGCTCCGTTCCTCACCCGGCAAGATCGCTCCCAGCGCGGTATTCGTATCGGGCGGCTCCTTCGGCGTCGTCACGGGAAAGCTCCTGTCGACCCACGGGGTCGCGGTTCCGTGGATATTGGCGCTGAATCTGCTGACCTTGATCCCGATCTTCATTGCCGAGAAGCTGAAGACGGGTGATGGAGAGAAAAACCTCGAACAATATCATTTTTCTAATGAGAAGATCAATGGTGTCACCGTGGTACTGCTGGCGACCTTTGTGGTGATCGTTCGCGCCTATATGGGCTACGGCATCCCGACGTCGTGGAACAAGACGGAGCTGCAAACGGTACTGCTGTATTGCAGCATGGGCGTCGGAAAGGGTCTCGGCGGGATCCTCGCGGACAAGATCGGTATCCGACTGACCGCCCTGATCAGCACAGTCGGCGCGCTGCCCTTCATGATCTTCGGCGCGGAACAGATGGAGATCTCGCTGATCGGAGTCGCGCTGTTCAGCATGACGATGGCGGTCACATTGGCGTTGATCGTATCGCGTCTGCGGCACTACCCCGGTATCGCGTTCGGCTTTACGACCGTCGGGCTCTTTGCCGGCTCGCTGCCGTTCTTTTTCTATCGCGTCCAAAGCGTGACGGTCAATGATATCATCATCACGCTGTTGACCGTACCCTGCGTCGTGATCCTGTGGATCATCTGCGCAAAGCCGAAGAAAAAGCCGTCCGATCAGACTGCGATTCCCGAAGAAACAGAACCGCTTCAAACAGTGAAAAAGGAGAATGACATATGACACTATTTCGTGTTACGCTCGCTGACGCCGCCATGCCGCCCTTGGTCAATCCGACTGCTCTGGCGCTGATCGCGGTGTTTGTCTTTTTTATCCTACCGGCGATCGTCGGCGTGATCGCGCTCATCGTGCTGAAAAGCAGGAAGCGCAAAACGCCTGTCGCCGTGCCGCCCATCCCCGATACGCCGTATGGTATGCCCGCGGCCGGGCAGCCGAATCAGGATCAAACGGATCCAAGAGAACAAAACGAACAGCCGAGATCGTAACGCCGATCGGTGACCGATCTTATCATAATAGGATATCGTTAGGAGGATAAAGATGAGTATGAATACCGATCTCTTCTCATTTCTGCCGGCAGACGTGGGGTTTCCTCCCGTGTCGTCAGAAGAGGAAAAAGAGGAAAAAGAGGAAAAAGAGGAAGAAGTCGTGGTAGAACCCAAGCCTGAGCCCGATCCCGAACCGTATCCCGAACCGCCGCCTCCTCCCGCTCCTGTGCCCGTGTATGAGGAGCCCGCAACCGAGGCCGCAACCGAGGCTGAGACAGAAGCGCCTACTCAGGCAGCCACAAAAGCACCCGCCACGGTTGCCGCGACACAGGCAGCGACGATCGCCCCGACGGACGCGCCGACCGACAAAGGCGGTTTTTCCGACTCGCTGCTGCACGCGTTGTATATCGTCATCCCGATATTGGCAGCCGCTTTGATCGCGGTCATCGTGATGCTGGTCGTAAAGAATAAAAAGAAGAAAGCGGCGATGAACGATCCATACCGTGCACAGAACGGATCGCGCATGAGAAACGAAGAGGACGATCCCTTCCGCAATGACGGACAGGATCATTTCAGACATTAATGGGACTGATCCTGATATCGCTGTTGAGGAGCCTCATCCCGACGCTGATTATCGAGCTGTATCTTGCGGCGGCGCTCAGGGTGCACAGCGGAAAAGATCTTTTGGTCATCGCGCTGGCGAATATTCTGACGAACCCTATCGTCAACTATTGCTACTACTGGGCGATCTATCTCTTTTCCCAACACAGCGTATACACATGGCTGATCCTCCTGGCACTGGAGGTTTTTGCGGTCGTGACGGAATTCGTGATCTATCGGTTTTTGCTGTCGTATGACCGTATCGGAAAGCTGAAGCTCTCCCTCTTGCTTAACGGCGCTTCATTCCTGTTCGGATTGTTGTTGTCTTTGTTGCTGAAATTGTAAATCGAATAATAAAACAGGTCAGGTACGAGCGTAGTACCTGACCTGCTTCTTTTGCGTTTGTATCAGCCGTCGATATACGAGCGGTTGCCGATGATCTGTCGGAGCGCCGCTTCGTCGATCTTGTCGCGCGCAAAGTTGTCTGCCGCCCTGATGAACCGCACCGCGTCGTCTACCGCCCTGTTGTAGAGCGGATAGAATCCGCGCAGATCCATATCGTCGATCGCCTTACTGCGGTACGATACCAGCGCGAGCTTGGTGTGCGTTTTACCGGCGATCCTGTCCAGCCATCCGCTCTCGTCCGTGACGATCGCGTAAAACGGCTTCATATCGCGATGACCTTGTTTGAATTTCTCCCACGCGTCATCCCAGCCGTAGATCTTGGTGATCGCGCCGCCGACCGCGTCCTTCATCGACTCGGGCAAAAAGCGCGGGATACGCACTTTGCCGCCGTTCATCCTGTCGAGCTTGTGCTCGATCGCCATGTGCATCGGAAAGCTGTTCTTTGCCTTGCGGTTGATGTAGGGGTGGGTGTTGGAATCCAGCGCGTAATGGCACAAGAAGCCCGCCGCGTAGGAGAACACCTCGCGGTCGCCTTTACCGCGCTTGATCAGCTCGATGAGGAAATCGCCCGTGTGTTCGCGGTGCATGGTGGATGAGTAGCGGTTGACGCGATGGCGGAACGGCGCGATATAAAAGCGGTAGAACAGGAACGGGTCGGGACCGACCAGACCGAAGTCGTAGATATCGCGGTCAACGTCGATCGCAAGGCTCTCCAGCACTTGTGCGCCGAAGCTCGTATGGACAATGATATCGGGCATATCGCCGCCTCCAATTCAAATAGATTATCGTTTGATCTCCCAGCTGTCGATGATCTCGCCGAGCTGTTCTTTCTCCGTGATCTCATCGGGTGAATTCTCTGTCAGCGCGACAGGGTCACTGGGAAAGAGCTCCTCCCGATCCCGCATTTTGTTGAACCATGCCGCCGCCTTGAAGTTCGCGGGGGATTTTGTTTCGACGAGCGACGGATCATAGGTCAGGGTACCGAGCATCCGCTTGACATAATCCTTGAGCGAATCACCCTCCTGCCAGAGCGTGCTCGGACAGTAGGTGCCCTTGGAGTACCAGTTCGGATGGAACACCGGCGGCATATTGAGCATCTTGGTGTTTGGCGCGATCTTGGGATAGGAGTCCCACAGCGTGATCCGGATCGTGCATTTGTCGATGGTGCTGACGATGTAGCGGTCGGCGGTCGCCGAGAGCGCGTATGTCCTGATTCTGACGGTCAGAAGGTATTCCTCCGCAAAGGGCGGCTCACCCTTGGTCACGATCCACGACAGATACGGTCTGTCCTGTAATTGCAGCATCTCGCGGTAGTCAGCCGCCAGGCGCTCATTTCTGTCATTCGGCATGATCCTCACTCCTTATCCCTTATGAGCCATATCAATAGTCATCGCGAGGTCCCGATAGGGGCTGTGGCGATCTCAACCGATCAAGACACCCTTCCTGTTTGTGTCGGGGAAGGTTATGATCCGAATTCTATTATACAGAAGATTTCTGAAAACTTCCACTGTTTTTGATGATTTTTGTGATGGCGCGCAGGAGGGTGACGGGGAGGCGACGATCACCGCCAGGGAACAGCAGGCGCAAACCGTCTATTCCGTCCTGAAATTCGCCGAAGCTCTCTCCGACCGCTGAATTATCGCTTGCAAAAACGCCCCGAATATGGTACGATAAGCCTATCTTACAAAACGCAATTTTTCTATTATCAAATGGGAGGAACCACCTATGAAAGTTACCGGATTCAGTCCGCTGATCGTGACCGATGCTGCCGACGCCGAAAACACCATCGAGCTGTTTGAGCGGCTTGGATTTGAGCGGCGACATGCGCATATCCGGCTCGACGGTAGAGATATCAACAACGTCACCATGAAGGACGCCGAAGGGCATTATATCGATATCGCGAGCGTTCCCGTAAAGCCGCTGGATTCTACGATCATCCGCATGAATGTCGATAACTTTGAAGAAGCGTATGAGCTGCTGATCTCCC
This sequence comes from uncultured Ruminococcus sp., assembly GCA_902764715.1. GTDB lineage: Bacteria > Bacillota > Clostridia > Oscillospirales > Acutalibacteraceae > Ruminococcoides. The sequence continues at coordinate 5,005 of CACWXE010000158.1, forward strand.
GCGGATTCGTCTGCGGCTCCAATTCGGTCATCGAGACGCCCTCCTCCGTATCGGCTCTGATGATCTCTCCGACCGGCTTCAAGTTCGACCTGTGTCAGCACATCAGGAAGAAGGCCGAGAACTGAATCTCAAATATCACAAAGACCTCTCACGCCCTGCGGTGTGGGAGGTCTTTTAGTCTGTTACAAGTAGTCAAAAACAATACCCCTGATAGGAGTGCGTGTCATGGACGTTGCAAAACCTAATCTGCCCCCTCTGACGAGGGGGCAAGCGGACAGAGCTTCATAGAGAGTTCTTAGCGTTTGTTCGCGGGGGAGAGATAACGCGGCATTACAGGTGCGAACCGCCTACTGACTCAAGCCGTCGAACAAATATGATTACATATGGTATTGAGTCAATCGCTTTTTTGACACCATTATGTAACGTTATCTCTCCCCTGCAGGTTAGGTAGTATTCTCTCTTATCAATTCATCTTGCTGCCCCCTCGTCAGAGGGGGCGGGAGACTTTGCTACATTTCCTTTCCCATCAAAATCACACGCTTCTCTTTGTCAAAGCCGAATTCCTCATAGAATTTTGGCAGGATGCCTTCACCCGCGGTGATCAGGTGCACACCGACGATCCCCTGTTCCTTGACGTCGTCCAGACAGTGGGTCAGCAGTCGTCCGGCGATCCCCTGCCGCTGATATGCGGGCGCGACGGCGAGGTCGTTGATCTCGAACGTCCTGCCGTAGTGGAACAGCATCGAGGCGCCGACGATGAAGCCCGCGACCTCGTGATCGACGACATATTCCAGCCCGTATGCCTGCTTGGAGTCGAGCAGCTCGCCGACATGGATCACAGCGTCGCGCGGATCCCACGGATCGTTCCACGGCTCGCCCGAGAACGCCGCGGCATAGATCGCGCCGTAGCGCTCGAGGTGTTCCTTGCGCATCGGTCGGATGGTCGGCATGACGGCGAGGAATGATGCCTTGAGCTTCTCATACCGCTGTCGCTTTTCTTCCTTCGCGAAGTGTACCTCGCGGAACTGTTCGGGGCAGTCATCGTAGTTCAGCTTCACATTGCCGAATTGCTCGCTCGTCAGGTCAAAGACGCACTCGCCCACCGCGTTGAAGCAGTGGAAGTTGCCGTCCTTCAGCGGCACGCCGTACACCCTGCCGCCGAACAGGTCTTGGAGCAAAAATGCCGTGATCGAGCATTGACCGAGCGTTTTGTTGTCAGGCGACCAGTTGCCGCGCATCCGCGGCGCGCAGGTATCCGCGCTCCAGATACCGCTGAGGATGTCGTAGCAGTCGCGCGGGGTCAGCCCGTTTTCGGTTTTCACAGTAGCGGTCTGATGACCGTAGAAATGATAGGTTTTCATTCTGTATACCTTTTCATATATATAAAGGACAAGTCCTTTATACTTTCTTCTTATTTCCCTGCATGAAGTCGGGCAGCTTTCTGCCCTGTTTTTTCCACTGCACATATTCCGCAGCGGCGGTGAACAGCACATCGCCCGAGGAGTTGATCGCGGTCTCCATGCTGTCCTGGATCACGCCGATGATGAAGCCCACGCCGACGACCTGCATCGAGACCGCGTCCGAGATGCCGAACAGCGAGCACGCCATCGGGATCAGCAGGAGCGATCCGCCCGTCACGCCGGAGCTGCCGCAGGCGGCAAGCGCGGATAAGAATGACAGCAATATCGCCGCGGGGAACGATACCTCGATCCCCAGCGTATTAGCCGTGGCGAGCGTCATGATCGTGATCGTGACCGCCGCGCCGTCCATGTTGATGGTCGCGCCCAGCGGGATGGAGACGGAGTACATATCGCGGTCGAGCCCGAGCTTTTCACACAGTCCCAGATTGACGGGGATGTTGGCGGCGGAGCTGCGCGTAAAGAACGCGGTCAAGCCGCTCTCGCGCAGACAGCGGAACACCAGCGGATAGGGATTGCATCTCAGCGATACACCGACGATCAGCGGGTTGATGACCAGCGCGACCGTCAGCATCGTGCTGACCAGCAGGAGCACCAGCTTGCCGTAGGTGACAAAGATGTCAAAGCCGCTTTGCGACACCGCGCTGAACACCAGACCGCAGATGCCGAACGGCGCTAAGTTGATGATCCAGCGCACCACCTGTGTGATCGCGTCCGAAAAATTCTGCATCATTTCCTGTGTGCGAACGCTCGCAAAGCGCTTGAGTGCCAGTCCGATGATGACCGCCCAGAACAGGATGCCCAGATAGTTGCCCTGAGAGAGCGCCTCGATGGGGTTCGCGACCAGCTTGGTCAAAAGATCCCTGACGATGTCGTCCAGTCCGCCGGGAGGGGTAGTGCCCGACGCGGCGGCAGCGTCGGCGAGGGTGATCGTCTGCGGGAACAAAAAGCTCGCCGTGACCGCGGCAAACGCCGCCAGATAGGTCGAGAACAGGTAGAAGAAGATCACCAGCCCGAACCGTCGGTCGAGCTTGGCGCTCTTTTGACAGAGCGACGCCGCGACCAGTATCGCGACCAGCACCGGCGCGATCGCCTTCAGCGCGCCGACAAACAGCGTGCCGAGCATCGAGAGCCATGTCGCGTTCGGAAACAAAAGCGCCAGCCCCGTGCCGATGACGATGCCGATGATGATCCTGAGGATCAGGCTCGAATGATTGTAGATGTACAGTATCTTTTTCAGTGCTTTCAAAATCTTCCTCCTGAGTGGATGGTTCTTTGCTTCGCACAGGTAGGGTGCAGGTGAGATGTGTTGTGTCGACCTTGGTTACTTGTCGGCGCAGTAGCTTTGAATGCACGCGGAGATATATGCCGCGGTGCCCTCGCCGTGCTTGTCGATATTTTTGGTGAAGCGCTCGTCGCTGACATACAGCTCGCCGAGTCCTGCGAGGATCTCGTCGGTGCAGTGGTACATATGCTCGTCGATGAACATTTGCAGCTTTCTGACCAGCAGACGGGGCTTTTCATGATCGGGGGTCACGCCGCGCTCATTCAGCTTCGCAAAGCCCTCAAAAATGTTGTCCATGCCGTCGCGCAGTACGTCCCAATCTTCCTGTGTATAGTCCGCCATACGGCGCTCATTCTCTTGATAGGCATCGGTATCGCCCCAGAGCTGTTTTGCTTCCTTGGCATATTGAGCCTGCATTGCTTTATAATCGTTACTCATGACAGTCACCTTGTATTATAGAGTAGTAGTTATTAGAGTCCCTCTCCAAGGACTGTATGCTATACTGTTAGAGATACTGTGGATTAGTTTTTGTCTCCTACCGCAAGACGCTCAAAGAAAGGCTCTAACCACAGTCTCTTTGTACAGTTGTTAATCAGTTAGATACCGCACGACGGTTTATGTGGAACAAGGTTACAATCGCAAAGAGCATTGTGGCTCTAAGCAGTATCGAAACTACTATGAAAGAGGTATTTGTATGATTGTTATCGGAATTGATGTTGCAAAGGATAAGCATGATTGCTTTATCATGAACTCAGAAGGGGAGGTTCTGTTCAACCCCTTTGTCATTCAAAACAACCGTGAGGGCTTTGACAGCCTTTACGAGAAGATTTGCTCTGTGGCAAATGATTTTACAAAAGTAAAAGTAGGACTCGAAGCCACCGGACACTACAGCTACAATATTCTGGGCTATCTCCTTGATAAAGGGCTACCAACCTACGTTATCAATCCGTTACATACAAATCTTTACAGAAAAAGTCTAAGCCTTAGAAAGACGAAAACGGATAAGGTAGACGCTCATACCATTGCAGCTATGTTGTTGTCTGACGTGAACTTAAAGTCCTACTCAAACACATTATACCACAACGAAGAGCTAAAGTCACTAACAAGATACAGATTTGATAAAGTTAAGGAACGCGCAAAGCTTAAGACCTCTGTCGCAAGATTGGTTAACATACTATTCCCTGAACTTGAAAAGCTGGTTTCTACGCTTCATATGGCTTCTGTTTATGAGTTGTTGAGCCAATATCCGTCCGCTAAGCAAATTGCTTCTGTTCATCTCACCAAGCTGACCAATCTCCTGTCAACCGCTTCTAAAGGGCGTTACGGCAAGGAAAGAGCGGAAGAAATTCGCATTGCTGCAAAAAACTCTATCGGCTCGGATATGCCTGCCAAGTCGTT
>CACWXE010000159.1 GCA_902764715.1 uncultured Ruminococcus sp.
TTGACAAATACATCCGCCTCACGCTTAGTCGTGCGTTTGGGTGCGCGGACGATCAGCTCGTCTCCTCTCACCTCCAGCGAGATCGTCTTTCGTTTTGATTTGATCAAGGTGTATGCAAAGTCCATTTTCTCTATAAGCCTATCATGTGTTTGTTCAAACAGGGCGCCGCATTATTGAATCAATCATAAAAGCGGGTTTCGCCTACCGGAAACGCCACTTCCATACGAGCCAGTTTGCGCTGTAAAATCGTCACATCCGGCAGAGCAAGATCGCCGCTGTGATTGATATCGCAGCGCTGTCTCATCATATCGTCCATGCTGTGATCCAATCTTGCCAGGATCCGCTGCATCTTTGTGATATCCGTCGTGCCGATGACGCCGTCACCGTTGGCGTCGCCGAGCAGATACTTCCCTCTGACCTTGAAATCGATACTGCGCGTATTGTTGAAATAGTAAGCCTCGGTCACGTTATGGTTCGGGCTGAAGGACGCGGTGATCGTATAGTCGCCCACCGGCAGCTTTGGGGTGATACTCTGCGGAGTAAAGCCCATTGCATGATTTTGGCTGATCGTGACAGGCTGAGAATAATGGAAGTTTCTGGAATACACTTCCGTTCCCTGCGCGTTTTTTACCGTAACAGCCAAAGACAGTTTGCCGACATAATCCGCGTTGGCAACGTTCATCATATAGGGATGATAATAGATCGTCGTGCCTTCGGCAAAGGTCGTGATGGTTTTTTCATCATCGTTAGGATCGTCCGACAGGATAAACGGATCCAGCACGATATCGGGGTAATTGACCGGATCCAGCGTCGCTTCCGGGGAAGTTTCATAGGGGATGTCGGCGCTGTAAGGCACAACGGTGACCGCCTCCGCGATCAGTCCGATCTTTTGATAGGAGATATCGAACGAATAAGTGTCGATCCCATCCTGTACCTGAGGCTCCAGCGTGTACAAGCTCATCACATCGTCCGCGTCACGGCGGTCTTTACCGTTTTTGACCGAATTTTTGTCGGAATCGGAATCGGTGATGAACACGCTATGGTAGTATTGCGTGGAGGTTTCGGGATAACGTCTGTCCGTTACAAAGCCCCATAGGGTGACCGCGTGACCGCCCTCATATCCGTTGCTCCCGTAAATGTCAAGGCTCAGCGATACGCCGTAGCCTGCTTTGAGTCTGGGATAGACCGTTCTGAATTGTTCGGCACAGTTGTTATACGTATCGAACGTATCAACCAAATCACTGTAGTTATATTTCGGCAGATACCTTCCGGTCCCCGGCGTCGGCTGAGCACCCTCGGGCGCGGCTATTCCGTTGACAAACCATCCTGTCGCGCACTCAACATTTCCGGAGTCATCGGTAAAATTGTTGATGAAAGCTTCAAACAGATCGTCGGTGGTGTCAAAGCCCGCCTGAGCCGCCCATCCCGTATAGGTCAGGATGTTAGCGGTAGAAGCCGCCCAGCACAGATTTTCGTCACCGTCGTTCGCCCATGTCTTTTCCGCGTCGATAAAGCCGAGGTTTTTCAGATCAAAATCTCCGCCCTCGGTATAGCTTTCGATGATCGCCTGACGGATCTCGCTGACATTGTCCTGCGTCAAGCCGGTCAGATATACCTGATAGCTGCTTTCCGGGATCATAAACTCAGCGGTATAGTAACCGTTTGTCAAGCCGTTGTCCAGCGCGGCGGTAGCACCCGGTTCTTTGACATGCACCACCTCGAGCAGCGGTTCACCATCGTCGACAATGGTATAGTTCTCTGTGTCGGGTGTTGTATCGGCATCCACCCTATCGATATCGATTACCTGTTCCGCTTCGGTCGTTTCCTGTGCAAAAACAGCGGTCGACGTCATCATGCTCATAATCAATAATAGGCTCAGTAAAGCCGCGATCGGTTTCTTCATCATGATCTCCCTGATAAAAGTCAGCGGGACACTGAAATAATGTGTCCCGCGATTGTTGTGATATAGTGATGTAGTGGTTAAACAATACGGATGTTCAGCGTGTCGGTGCCGGAGGTCGGTACGGTCTTGTTGGAGCTGATGATCACGACGGTATCGCCCTTCTCCACGATGCCGGTATGCAGCGCCTTTTCGACCGCCTGCAACGTGATCTCATCGGAGGTTTTCTTCTCCTTGCCCAGTACCGGCACAACACCCCAGCTCAGGCACAGCTTGCGGCATACCTGCTCGCCGGTGACGACCGCGATGATCGGACACGACGGACGGCAGCGCGCCATCGCGCGCGCCACAGCGCCGGTCTTGCTCTCGGCGATGATCGCCTTAGCGCCGATATTCTCGGCAACGGTCTTAGCCGCCTCACAGATATTCTCACGGAACGCGGTCATGTCGGTCTGGGTCGCCGACGCGCCGCGCAGCAGCATCAGATTCTCGTACTTCTCCGCCTCGGTACAGATATCATTGAGCGCCGCGACCGACTCGACGGGATACATACCCGCCGCGCTCTCGCCGGAGAGCATCACCGCCGAGGTGCCGTCATATACCGCGTTGGCAACGTCGGAGATCTCGGCACGGGTGGGTCGGATGTTGGTGGTCATACTGTCCAGCATCTGGGTCGCGGTGATGACATATTTGCCCGCCAGCACACACTTGCGGATGATCATCTTCTGGATCTCGGGCAGCTTGATGAACGGGATCTCAACGCCCATATCGCCGCGGGCTACCATCACGCCGTTACTGACCTCGATGATGCGGTCGATGTCGTCCACGCCGCTCTGGTTCTCGATCTTGCTGATGATCTCGACGTCCTCGCCGCCGAGGCTGTCGATATAGTCGCGCAGCTTGATGACGTCGTCCGCGGAACGGACAAAGGAAGCCGCGATCACATTCACGCCCATCTTCAGACCGAACTCGATATCGGCACGGTCTCTCTGGCTGATATACGGCATATTGATCGAATAACCGGGGATATTGATGCTCTTGCGGTTCGACAGTCTGCCGCCGGTGAGGATGCGCGTGACGATGCAATCCTCCTCCACCGATTCTACACGAGCGGAGATCTTGCCGTCATCGAAGAGGATCACTCTGCCGATGCTGGTATTATCGCGGCGGAAGATATCGATCAGCTTGGGATATGAGAGGGATACGCCCTCATTATCACCGTGACCTTCGCTGGAATACAGGCGGTATACCTGACCCTCCTCCAGGATCACAGCGCCTTCCGCAAAGGTGCCGACGCGGATCTCGGGACCCTTGGTATCGAGCAGGAGCGCTACGGTTTTGCCACTTTTGGCGATTGCCTTCTTCACGGTGTTGAAGCGCTTTGCCATCTCGTCATACTCGCCGTGTGACATATTGAAGCGCGCGACGTTCATGCCCGCGTCGATCATCTTTACCAAAGTGTCGACGTTATCGCACGCGGGACCGATCGTGCATACTATCTTAGTCATTCTCATGATAAAACCCCCGATCATGTTGATAATGTTTATTCATTATCACTATCATAACAGTAAAACGAGGGGAAGTAAAGGTTTTTTTCTGTTTTTTGCGCGACAATCATCGGAATATAACAGAAACGGAGGAAAACAGATCCATGTTCTCCTCCGTTTCATATTATCCTTGTTTTGATTTTTCCGGTCGGTTCACCAGAATGATACCGACAGCGGTGAGCAAAATACTCACGATATACAGCGGCTCAAAGATCCGATCCTCGCCGAGGATCACGTATGACCACAGCGCGCCCGTGACGGGGATCAGCATATTGAACACCAAGATCTGACCCGCTTCATGCAGGACGAGCAGCGCAGTCCACAGCGTGAACGCCGCCGCGGAGACAAAGGCGAGGAACAGCACGATCCCGACGCTCTGCCATGTCAGCGGAAACCGCCCGCCCATGACCAGCGCGATCACGAGGATCAGGAATCCGCCGAAACCCAGTTGATAGGCGGTGCTCTCATAGACAATCCCCTTGGAAACGCGCTTACCGACAAAGGAGCCCGCCGTATTGAGCAGCATGGAGATCAGCACCAAGCCCTCACCCATGAACGAAAAACCGTCCAGCGCGGTGTTGTTCACGAGGAAGATTCCCGTCATGCCGATCAGTACGCCTATGACCTTCCATGCCGTCAGGTGCTCGTCCTTGAAGAACAGCGGCGCGAACAATACGGCAAAGAACGCCGAAGCCGCCGTGATGATCGAGGTCTTGGTCGCCGTGGTATTGGCAACGCCGATGTAGTTGAGGATGTACATCAAGCCCGTCTGCAAGAAGCCGTAAAGCAACACGCCGCCGATACGATCCCGCGGAACGGTGGGCATGCGCCGATGCTTGCACCGGGTAAAGACAAACACCATCAGTCCCGCCAGCACAAAACGCACACCCGCGAACATCAGCTTGTCCGCGACCGAGGTGATATCAAGCACCTGATATCCGTATTTGATCACAGGGTACGCCGAGCCCCACAGCACGGTGCACAACACCGCCGCGAGCATCGCGACCCATTTTCGTTTTAGTATGTTTTGCATAGTCTTTTAAAAGTCGTCCTGCTATCATTAGTTTGACGTTGTAAAAGAGCCGCGGTTTCCCACGGCTCAGCAATTTATCTATCGTTCAGATCAACGTATTCCCTCTCTTGGCAAA
>CACWXE010000160.1 GCA_902764715.1 uncultured Ruminococcus sp.
CCATGCCCGGTATGATGGACACCATCCTGAACCTCGGCCTGAACGAGGAAGTTGTAGAGACCATCGCTGTACAGAGCGGCAATCCGCGTTGGGCTTGGGACTGCTACAGAAGATTTATCCAGATGTATTCCGACGTCGTTATGGAAGTCGGTAAGAAGTATTTCGAAGAGCTCATCGACGAGATGAAGGCTGACCGCGGTGTGACTCAGGACGTTGAGCTGACTGCTGAGGATCTCAAGGAACTCGCAGGTAAGTTCAAGGCTGAGTACAAGGCGAAGATCGGCGAGGATTTCCCGACCGATCCCAAGGAGCAGCTCATGGGCGCTGTCAAGGCTGTATTCCGTTCTTGGGACAACCCCCGTGCGAACGTATATCGCCGCGACAACGATATCCCCTACAGCTGGGGTACTGCCGTAAACGTCCAGTCGATGGCGTTCGGTAACATGGGCGACGACTGCGGTACCGGCGTTGCGTTCACCCGCGATCCCGCTACCGGCGACAAGGGTCTGTTCGGTGAGTTCCTGACCAACGCACAGGGCGAAGACGTTGTTGCTGGCGTTCGTACCCCCATGCACATCTCCGAGATGGAGCAGAAGTTCCCCGAGGCATTCGCTCAGTTCGTTGAGGTTTGCAAGACTCTCGAGGATCACTACAGAGATATGCAGGATATGGAGTTCACCGTTCGCTTGCGACCTCGTTGACGAGGGTATGAGAACCGAGGAAGAGGCCGTTCTGATGATCGACCCCAGAAACCTCGACACACTCCTTCATCCGCAGTTCGACGCAAAAGAGCTCAAGGCTGCTACTCCGGTAGGCAAGGGCCTGGGTGCTTCTCCCGGCGCTGCTTGCGGTAAGGTCGTCTTCACCGCTGAGGATGCTAAGGCTCAGGGCGGCGCAGGCGAAAAGGTTGTTCTGGTTCGTCTCGAGACCTCTCCCGAGGATATCGAGGGTATGAAGGCTGCTCAGGGCATCCTGACCGTTCGCGGCGGTATGACCTCTCACGCGGCTGTTGTCGCTCGCGGTATGGGTACCTGCTGCGTATCCGGCTGCTCCGACATTGCTATGGATGAGGAGAACAAGCAGTTCACTCTCGCCGGCAAGACCTATCACGAGGGCGATTATATCTCCATCGACGGTTCTACCGGTAACATCTATGACGGCATCATCCCCACTGTTGACGCTACCATCGCCGGTGAATTCGGCCGTGTCATGGATTGGGCTGACAAGTACAGAACTCTGAAGGTTCGCACCAACGCTGATACTCCCGCTGACGCTAAGAAGGCTCGTGAGCTGGGCGCTGAGGGTATCGGTCTGTGCCGTACCGAGCATATGTTCTTTGAGGCTGACAGAATCGCCGCGTTCCGCGAGATGATCTGTGCCGATACCGTTGAAGAGCGCGAGGCTGCTCTGGATAAGATCCTGCCCTATCAGCAGGGCGACTTCGAGAAGCTGTATGAAGCACTCGAAGGCAACCCCGTAACCATCCGCTTCCTGGATCCGCCTCTGCATGAGTTCGTTCCCACCGAGGAAGCCGACATCGAGGCGCTGGCTAAGGCTCAGGGCAAGAGCGTTGAGGATATCAAGGCTCTGATCGCTTCTCTGCATGAGTTCAACCCGATGATGGGTCACCGCGGCTGCCGTCTGGCTGTCACCTATCCCGAGATCGCTAAGATGCAGACCAAGGCTGTTATCCGCGCTGCGATCAACGTCAAGAAGGCTCATCCCGATTGGACGCTCGTTCCCGAGATCATGATCCCGCTCGTCGGCGACATCAAGGAGCTCAAGTATGTCAAGAAGTTCGTTGTTGAGACCGCTGACGCTGAGATCGCCGCTGCAGGCGCTGATCTCAAGTATGAGGTAGGTACCATGATCGAGATCCCGAGAGCTGCTCTGACTGCTGACGAGATCGCGACCGAGGCTGACTTCTTCTGCTTCGGTACCAACGACCTGACTCAGATGACCTTCGGCTTCAGCCGTGACGACGCGGGCAAGTTCCTCGACGCTTACTATGACGCCAAGATCTTTGAGAACGATCCGTTCGCTAAGCTCGATCAGACCGGCGTAGGCAAACTGATGGATATGGCGATCAAGCTCGGCAAGCCCGTCAATCCCGCACTCCATATCGGTATCTGCGGCGAGCACGGCGGCGACCCGACTTCCGTTGAGTTCTGCCACAAGATCGGTCTTGACTATGTATCCTGCTCACCCTTCCGCGTTCCGATCGCTCGTCTGGCTGCTGCTCAGGCTGCGATTAGCTGCAAGGGGTAATAAGGAGCTAACTCCGCATTTTTCCTATACTTTTCGGAAATCGGATGCTGAGGCATATCACAACGAAACGCATAATAAGCATTCAGTCCGAAAGTGGAAGGACATCACTGTGAATGTCCTGATATAAACAAACGAGAGCAACATCGCAAGGTGTTGCTCTTTTTGCTTTACAGAAACTGCTCGTTTCTGTAAAGCAAAAAGTGATTTTTATGCCCGCCCAGTTTGCCGCTTCGCGTCAACGGGCGATGGCTATGCGAAAATTGCGTGCCGAAGGCACGATTTTCTTGTACCCAAAATCGCACAATAGCAATTTATGTCGTATACATATAAAATAAAGCTGTAAGGAGGTCGAGATTATGAGAAACCCGAAATATCATCTCTATATGGATTACGGCGAGTACAGGGAGATCATTGATGCCCTCATCGCCAAGAAAAACGATTTGATCGCCACCGGTCATTACACGGACGCTATCGATGAGATTCTCATCAAGCTCAGCCGTGCCAAGCAGAAAAAGGTCAAGGTAATCTACACCGCCTAACAATCAAATATTGTATATGAGTCAGCGCTCACTTCTTTATTCAAAAGGAAGTGGGCGCTTTTTTGCGTTTACGGGACTTTTTGACCGTAATAATACTGATTTCTAATAAAAGGGTTTAATCAGATGTTAGTGGAAAATTTCGCTGGACAAGGCGGAGGACGCCGATAGGCTGACGCCTATCAAGGACAACAACGCAGTTATGCGGAATTTTACGCAACAGATGATAAGCTGTTTTATTAGAAAGCAGTATAAATTTCTGTGTATTCCCCGAAAGGGTTAAATACAAATCTAAAAAGGAAGGAGGAAAACGTATGCCAAATAGTAAAACGATTGCTATCTGTAATCAGAAAGGCGGAGTCGGCAAAACAACTACCACCCTCAATCTCGGTGTTGCACTTGCTGATCAAGGAAAACGTGTATTGCTCGTCGATGCCGATCCGCAGGGCGATCTGACTACCTGCCTCGGCTATAACGCAGATGATATCAGCGTCACGCTCGCCAATAAGCTCATATCTGTCGTTCGGGAAGAACGGAGCAATCCATATGAAGGCATCATTCAACACCCCGAGGGTGTGGATCTGTTGCCGTCCAACATGGATTTGGAATCCACCGAAAACTATCTCGTGACAGCGATGAGCCGCGAGAGCGTGATGAAAACATACCTGAATAAGGTCAAACACAATTATGACTATGTTCTGATTGATTGCCGTCCATCGCTCGGTATGCTGACGCTGAACGCTTTGACCGCCGCAGACAGTGTAATCATCCCTGTTCAGGCACAATACTTATCGGCGAAAGCAATGACACAGTTGTTTCAGACGGTCGAGAAGATCAGGACGCACACCAATCCCGAATTGGCGATTGACGGAATCCTGTTGACCATTGTGGACAATCGCACCAATCTTGCCAAAAGTACGGTGGAGGCGATCCGGCGCAACTTTGGTAACTGTCTGCGAATCTACAATACACAAATACCGATTGCCGTCAAAGCAGCCGAGGTAGCGTCAAAGGGTAAGAGTATCTTTGCCTACGAGCCGAGCAGTAAAGCAGCCGTCGCATACGCCGATTTCGCTAAGGAGGTGTTAGCATATGACAAGCAAAGGGCGAAAGAGCGATTTCGACCTGCCGACGCTCGATGATCTGTTCTCAACACAACAGGAGCGTGATGAGGCGAAGCTCGACAAGATCAGAGATATTCCGATCGCTGAAATCGACGATTTTCCCAATCATCCGTTCCAAGTCCGTGATGATGAGGATATGTTGCAGCTTGTAGAAAGTATCAAAGAGCATGGCGTGATGACGCCCGCTGTACTCCGCGTCAAAGATGACGGACGCTTTGAGATCGTAGCAGGTCACCGCCGAAAGCGAGCTTGTGAGCTTGCCGGATTGGACACGCTTCGCTCAGAGGTCAAACATCTGTCCCGTGATGAAGCGACTGTCTATATGGTAGAGAGCAATTTTCAGCGATCGTCCATACTCCCCAGCGAGAAGGCGTTTGCGTATAAAATGCGAAATGATGCCATGAAACGGCAGACGGGAAGAAAGTCAAAAGAAAATGAATCCCCAGTGGGGATTGATTTATCTGGCAAGCAAACGCTTGAGCTTTTAGGTGAGAATACAGGCGATAGCAGAAACCAAATTCACCGCTATATCCGCTTGACCTATCTTATTCCCGAACTATTGCAGTTAGTAGACGAAGGCAAGATGAAAATGCGTCCTGCTGTCGAGCTGTCTTATCTCAACGTCGATTTTCAGAGGGATGTGCTGGAAAACATCGAACTCAACGACTGCACTCCCTCTCATGCCCAGACGATACGAATGCGGCGATTGTATGAGGAACACAGCCTGACGCCGGAAGTGATCGCCGATATCATGTGCGAACAAAAGCCCAATCAGCGTGAACGCATGGTGTTCAACGGCGAGCGTATGCGAAAGCTTTTGCCTCGCGACTTGCCGATGAACAAGACGGAGGATTACATCTGCGAGGCGATCGCGTTCTATCGCAAGCATAACCGTGAGCATGAGCAATCGCGCAAATCGAACAGGGACGCGCGGTAATCTACCGCTCCCCCTTTCTCACACTCTAACCCCCTGTTACTCTCACTTACTTACCGAAAGAGAAATACTATATCTCATTTAATTTATTATTATCTCTTAAAGGCAGGCGGCAGAATAACAGGAGAAATAATTCCAACATAGGAGTCTTGCAAATAAAAGTCAAGCCCTAAAATGAAAAAAGATGAGATTATTTGGGCATACACAAAGCAAGGCATAGGAAACAAGCCGAAGAACGATG
>CACWXE010000161.1 GCA_902764715.1 uncultured Ruminococcus sp.
CTACGGCGCCGGGAACTCTTATCGCAGGACGTCCTATCCCGATGTGCGCCAGTATATCATGAACGGCAGACTCGACGACGCGATGGAGCTGCTCAACGGTACGCCCGAAATGAATCGTGACGCGGAATGGTACTTCCTGATGGGAATGGTCTTTTCGCGCAAGGGATGGAACGATCAGGCGTTCAGTTATTTTCAAAGAGCGTATCAGATGGATCCGTCAAATCCCGAATTCAGCGCCGCGTTCAACAACATGAACGCCCGCCGCTCCTATAATAACCCCGGCTATAACACCATGGCTACGGGGACGGGCTGTTCCGGATGCGATATCTGCACAAGCTTGCTGTGCATGAACTGTCTGTGCAATTGTTGTTCGGCAGGGTGCAATAGATGAAAACTTCAATGAAAGTATCTTTGGGCGGCGTGGTTGCCGCCCTCAGCCTTGTACTGATGTTTTTGACCTCGGTGATACCGTTCGGCACCTTTGCCTTTCCGACATTCGCCGGCATCCTGTTGATACTGCTTGTCATCAATCTGGGATACCGCTGGGCGTTTGCCGTCTATTTCATCACAGCTGTACTGTCGTTTTTATTGCTGGCAGATAAAGAGGCGGCATTGTACTATGCGGCGTTTCTGGGATTTTATCCGATCATCAAAAGCGTGATCGAACGGATCCCTTCCAAGGTCGTTCAGTATATCGTCAAGCTCGCACTGTTCAACGTCTGTATCATCGCGGCGTTCTTTGTCGGCATGACGCTGCTGTCGATCCCGAAAGAGAGCTTCACGCTCTTCGGCGTCTATCTGCCGTGGGTCTTTTTGATCATCGGCAATATCGCCTTTGTGATTTACGACCTATGTGTTACAAAGCTTGTAACACTTTACCTGTTCAAATGGCATAATAAGCTGAATAAAAATACAAAGCTGTAACCGACATTGCAAATAGGGCTGAAAAATAGTATCATATAAATGTTATTCTATAAGGCGGTGAGAGTATGAAAAGACGAATCGATTTGATCACGGCGATCCTGTTGGTGGTTGCGGTGTTGATCTCGATGTTTCTGTGCGCCTATCCCACGGCATCCGCCGCTGAATCCGATGAAGCTGATATCGGCGCGGCTGTAGAAGAGGAGCTTGCCGACACCGGCTATGCCCATCGCGGCATCTCGCTCGATGGCATACCGAGTGTTTCAGACAGCAACGTCAAGGCGGGTGTGCGGCACATCTATTTGAATAAGAACACCGTATACCTCAAGATCAATGAGCGTTTCCTGCTGAATGTGACCGACGCTTACTCGCATACCGTCAACGCGCGCGCGGAATTTACCTCGTCCGACAGCACCGTTGCGCAGGTCAACAACACCGGCTATGTGTTCGCCAAGAAGAACGGCAGCGCTAAGATCAGCGTATATGACAGCGTATCAGGCGAAAATCTCTCCTGTACCGTATATGTCGGTGAGGAGTACGCTCCCACCGAAAAACCGACCGTAGCGCCTACCGACGAGCCTACCGATCCGCCCGCTCCGACCCAGCCGCCTACACAAAAGCCCACCGCGGCTCCGACACAACCGCCGACACAGGCTCCCACAACGGCTCCGAAGCCGACCTCCGCGCCCGAAACACTCTCGCTGAGCGCAAGCTCCGCTACGGTATATACAGGCAATTATTATCATCTGAAAGCCACCTCGAACGTATCTGTGAGCTTCAGAAGCTCCAACACCTCTGTGGCTACCGTCAACAGCTCCGGTATCGTCACCGCCGTCAAAGCGGGTACGGCTACCATCACGGCGAGCACCTCCACCAAGTCCGCCACCTGTACGATCACGGTCAGAAACGGATCATCCGTCAATCTTTCGCACAAGACCTGTTCGGTAGACCGCTTCATGACCATCATGCTCAAGAGCACCACCTCCGGCGTCACATGGTCAAGCTCCGACACATCCGTCGCGACTGTCGGCAACGAAAAGAGCTACGGCTTGGTTTACGGCGTGAAGGCGGGTACCGCCGTCATCACCGTCAAGACGTCCTCCGGCGCCGCTACCTGTCTGGTGACGGTCGAATCCTCTTATCCCGTTCAGTTCGCCTATACATCACCGAACTGTGCCGCGAAGAATCAGAACGTAACGCTCATCTGCGTTACCGATACAATGCGTACCGCCGTGCGCTTCGCCGTCGACATGGGTTCCACCACACGATATGTCGACGCGACCTCCAAGGTCAAAGAGGGCAATACTTACGTCTGGAAGGGAACGACCTCCTTCTCCAGCGCCGGCACCTATGACGTCAAGGCGTATTCTGAGTTCGACAACCAGCCGGGCTGGTATTCCTGCAAGGACGGTGAAACGACCGCCTATGTCACCAATTCCAATAATATGACCACGACTGTCAACGCAAGACGACGCGCGTCCGATGATCTGATCGATCTGATCGCGACCTTTGAGGGCTTCTGTCCTTCCGTCTACATCGATCCGATCACGGGCGATGATCCGACGCTCGGCTACGGCGTACTGGTCTTTACCGGTGATAAGTTCTATAATAACCTGACCAAGACTCAGGCATATGCGTATCTGGTGCAGAACATCAATAACGCGGGTTATACTTCTGACGTCAACTACTTCCTGATGGATCATGATATCGAATTCAACCAACAGCAGTTTGACGCGCTGGTGTGCTTCGCCTATAACAACGGAACGGGTCCGCTATTCTATGACGACGAGTTGATTGACGCGCTGCTCAGCTGTTCACATAACGGCGTGTACGATTTCAACTATATCAACAAACAGTATTTCATCAACAAATTCTGTCAGTATCATCACGCGGGCGGCAGTTGTATTTACGGTCTGTTGTACCGGCGTGTCGATGAAACCGAGATGTTCTTCTACGGTGATTATGAGGCGGATTACGGCGACTATAAGTATCCGATCAGCTTCAAATGCGCTTACGATCCGTCCTTCCACACATAAAATAATACAAGCCCTCATATGATGTATCGGGTGATACTATGAAGGGCTTTGTATTTTCAATCGGAAACAATCATCATCAGGCGTTGCGCCTTCCCGATATCAAACGCCGCGGCTATGATATCAAACAGCTGGTCGCGCGGTTCGGGATACAGTCTGCGTTTGCCGCGGCGTTTTTGATCGGACTGATCGTCGGCGCCGCGACCGGACGAGGCTTCAGCCGGGAAGTATTTGAAAAGCTGGATCTGCTGTTCATTACCAACATCGACGCGCGCATGAATATGAGCGTGTTCGACATCTTCATTTCCTGCTTTGTATCTTACTTTCTGTTTATCTTCTGTGTGTTTCTCTCGGCGTTATCGGTCTGGGGGATCACGACCGTCCCGCTGTTGAGCGCGTTAAAGGGCTTTACGGTCGGGTTGTCCTCGGCATTTATCTTTTCGCAGTATCAGCTGGCGGGGATCGGCTTTTACATTCTGGTCGTATTGCCGGGGACGGTTTTGTTCCTGTTCGCGCTGATCCGCTACGCGACCCGCGGATTCAGAATGTCACTGTGTTTTCTGCGGCTTTCCGTGTTCGGTCACGATACCGAGGCTGAGCTGAGAAAACGATTGAAGCTGTTTTTAAAGCAAACGATGTTCGCGCTCTTATCGGTCGGCGCATGCGCTGTCACCGATATGGTTCTGTGGATCCTGTTCGCGAATAAATTTCATTTTTAATGAGGAAAATATGACAAACGAAAGAAAAAGGATGAGATTTGAATTATTGCTGGAACGCTTTTATTCAAATTTTCATCGTATTCTCTTGACCAACCTGCTGTTCGCGATCCCGTCGGCGATCGTATTCGGCGCGCTGTACGCGCTGAATAACGTGTTGTTTCACGGTGCGATCAGCCTGCCGCTTTCGCTGACGGCTATCATCCTGCTGTATCCGTTTTATTCCGGCGTCGTGATGGTATGCCGGAATATCGCCAGAGGGGATACCGAGGTAAAGGTAGTCAAAACCTATTTCTCGGCAGTCAAAAGCAACTTTTGGCATTTTCTGGTACACGGCATCATCATCTACATCATCGTGACGTTCAGCACGTTGGCGGTATCTGTCTATGTCGGCTTTTTATCGTCGGGATGGTTCTTTTATGTACTGCTGTTTTTCAGCATCCTCATCGCGCTGATGCTGTTATTCACGATCTATTACATTCCATTGATGAGTGTGACATATGATCTGCCGCTGAGATACATCTACAAAAACAGCCTGTTGATGTCGTTCGGTGAATTCAAGAACAATGTATTTGCTACCATCGCGGCAGGCGTCGTGTGTGGTATCTGCTTTACCGCTGTCGCGTTTATCCGCTCGGCGACCGTACTGGCGATCGTTGTTTCCTTATTATGGGCTCTGCTGCTTCCCGCAGCCGTGACATTTATGATCGTTTTCTTCATCCATGACGGAATGACGAACATCATGCGCAACAAAGAGGATATCAGCGGCGAGCTGACCGAAAAGATCGAAAAGGGTCTCAAGGAGCAGGAGGAAAGGAAAGCGGCGCAAGCGGCTCAGCCTGTCAAGGATGATTTCTCCGATATCGATATCAGCTCACTGAA
>CACWXE010000162.1 GCA_902764715.1 uncultured Ruminococcus sp.
ACCCTACCGACAAACATTTGGTATTGCATTTACAAGGCAAAAAGTCTTTGGCAACTATATTTTGGATTTTTACTGTCCGAAAGCAAAACTTGCCATTGAACTGGACGGTTCTCAACATTACGAAGAGGACGCGCTATATTATGATAAAAAAAGAACAGCGTATTTAGACAAACACGGGATTGTAGTTTTGCGATATACCAACAGGGATATTCATACACGCTTTAAAGAAGTATGTGATGACATTGATTCTTATGTAAATAGAAGAACCAACGCCCTGCAAGAATAAGGTGGTCGGCTTTGCCGACATTGATACAATCCCTCAGTCACCATTCGGTGACAGCTCCCTTTACCAAAGGCAGCCTATAGAAAGGAGATGAGAAACATGAGCATATTCCGCTGGGACAGAGGAGATAACAAGGATCAATCCGACGGTATCATCGAGCTGCCTGTCGAGGATTCGACAGAGGACGAGCTGACCGATATCAACGAAGCGGCATACGACTCATCCCCACAGTCTCTCGACAACAAGATGGAGGAGATCTACTCCACAAAAGATAAACAGGTGAAATTCCGCCGTCAACAGCCGCTGGAGGAAGAAGCCGCGGCACGGCGCAAGGAGGTCACCAAGGACGAGCTGATCCGCGGTAAGCTGGAGTTCAGCATGCCCGAAAAGATCACTGCTCCCGAGGTCAAGCTCGAACCCGAGCTCGATCCCAACGCCACTGTCGCCGAAGACATCATCGAGGACGTCGTAGACGTCAAGAAGCTGCGCAACATCTATGTGCAGGATATCGATGAGATCGACGTCAGCCTCGATCCCGCCAAGTCGCCTGAGCCGCAAAAGTCCGCTCAGAGCGCGGCACAGCACGGGTCCCATTCCGCCAAAAAGCCATCGACTGACTACACCCCTTCGGGCGACACGATCGTGGAGACCATCCCCGTGTACCAGCACGAGGAGAGCGTGGATAAGCTGTACCTCAAGGCAGGTCGCTTCACCGACGTAGTCGAAAGCGAATATGACGAATACCTCAAATCCACCGACCCCACCATCTCGGGAAATTATCACGCGACCAAGCCGATGGTCAGACCGCACCAGAGCCTGCTGTATACCCTCACGCAGATCGCCGCGCGGCACAAGGCCGAATCGGCGCAGAAGCAGAAGAATAAAGAGATCATGCGCAACAACTTCGACGAACAGGCGCCGAAGCCCAAGAAAAAGAAGCGTTCGCGTGTCGCTAAATTCTTCCGCGTACTGGGCGCGGTCATCTCGTCGGGCTTCAACTCGCCGTCCGAGGACGAGCAGGTACGCTCGATGGACTACAACAGCAACGAAGATGAGCAATACATCTTTGAGACCACCCGCCAGAACATCAAGCGTCAGCTCACCCATCTGCTGCTCGGATTGCTGATCGGCATCGCGATGCTCGGACTGACCATCTGGGAGCGCATGGCGGGCGCGGCGACGGTCGCCGCCAACGGCCCCGGCAGCGCGTTCACCTTCTGCGGCCTGTACCTGATCCTGACCTTCGCGCTGGGACTGGTCGCGCGGCACACCCTGATCGACGGGCTCAAGCCGCTGGCACGGTTCAAATCCAACTGCAGCACCGTGATCGCGCTCGCGTATCTGGGGTGCTTCATCCAATGTCTGGTCTCCCTCTTCACCTCGACCTCCTTTGTCGGAGGCGACCACCATCTGTACAGCTTTGTCGTCGCGCTCGCGCTGATTTTGAACGCTACGGGCAGACTGCTGATGGCCCTGAGGGTCAAGAGCAACTTTAAATTTATCAGCGCACATTCTCCCGCTTACGCGGCAAAGATATATGACGACGTCGAAACAGCGCGTCGTCTGATCAGCGGTACGACCTCCTCCAAGGGGATCATCGCCTACCAGCATGTCACCCGCTTTTTGTCGGACTTTTTGAAGATCTCCTACGCGCCCGATCCGAGCGAGGAGCTCAGCGGCAAGATGGCGCCGATTGCGATCATCAGCTCCCTTGTCGTCACCGTCATCTACGCGATCATCTTCAAGAGCGTGCAGGGCGCGGTTTCGGCGCTGACGGTCATGCTGTGCATCGGCATCCCGTTCACCGGTATGCTCGCGGGCAACCTGCCGATGCTGTTGTTCAGCCGCAAGATGCTGCATGAGGACGCGATGGTCGCCGGCTATCCGTCGGTACGCCAGTTCTGTGACACCAACGCCGTGATGATGAACGCCGCCGATCTCTTCCCCAACGGCTCTGTCAAGCTCGAAGAAATGTACCCCCTGCTGCAGTACAGGATCAGTGAGAACCTGCTGCTTGCCACCGCGGTACTGCGCGAGGCGAATTCGCCCATCGCGCCGGTCTTTGACGAGCTGGTGATGGAGAACAACAACGTCCTGCCCGCTGTCGAGAGCGTGATGTATGAGGACAAAAGCGGTGTGGTCGGATGGATCAAGGGCGAGCGTATCCTCGTCGGCAACATGAAGCTGATGAACCGTTACCACATCACCATCCCCACCACCGAGGTGCCCTTCAACAAGCGGGGCAACGGTCTTGAGATTACCTATGTCGCGGTCGCGGGACAGGCAGTCGCGGTGCTGGGGCTGTCCTATGAAGCCGCCGATCCGCTCAAAACACAGATCCAGCGCGCCGAAAGCAGCGGTCTGTCGCTGATCGTGAGCACCACCGACGCCAACATCACTCCCGAGCTGATCGCGACCCGCTACGAGATCTTTTACCGCTCGGTCAAGGTCACTGCGCCGGGCTATTCTAATGTCATCGACGAGGCGACCGAAAAGGTTGAGGAAGCCTCACGCGCCTATGTCGCGACGCGCGGACGCATCGGTTCTCTGGCGCGCGCCGTGGGCGGCTGTATCAGCGTCAAGTCCAACATCAGTCTGGGTATCGTGATCGAGATCTTCGGCATGATCTTAGGCCTGCTGCTGTGCGCGACCCTCGCGCTGTACGCCTCAGTCGCGCGGCTGTCGATCGTCGAGCTGCTGATCTACATCGGCTTCTGGGTCGCCGCGACCCTGATCGCCGAATTGGTCAGGCGACCGTGATAGTGAATACTGAAGACTGAAGACTGAATAATGAATAATGAAATCATCATAACAAAACGATTATGACAATATAGCTTTCGGGAGGGTCAAGACCCTCCCCTACACAATCTCTTAAGGAGTTTCATTATGTTAATTGCACCATCCCTGTTATCCTGTGATTTTTCCGTGTTCCGTGACGAGATCATCCGCATCGATCAAGGCGGCGCGGATATCATGCACCTCGACGTCATGGACGGTCACTTTGTGCCGAACCTCACCTTCGGCGCGCCGGTCGTCAAAAAACTCAGAAGCGCGACCGAAAAGCCCTTTGACGTCCATCTGATGATCAGCGAACCGCACCGCTATATCAACGATTTCGCCGACGCGGGCGCGGACATCATCTCCTTCCACACCGAGTCCGACAGCGATATCGACGAGACCTTGAGGCTGATCGAAGCGCGCGGGGTCAAGCCCGCCCTGGCGATCAAGCCGGGTACCGCGCCCGAGGTCGTCCTGCCGTATCTCGACAGGCTGTACATGGTGCTGGTGATGACGGTGGAGCCGGGCTTTGGCGGGCAGAGCTTCATGCCCGATATGATGGACAAGGTCACCTTCCTCAAAAAGGAGATCGGTGAGCGCGGGCTTTCCACTCTGATCGAGGTGGACGGCGGCATCGCCAAAGATACCATCGCCACCGCCGCAAAGGCGGGCGTGGATATCTGCGTCGCGGGCACGGCGGTATTCGGCGCGCCCGACGCGAAGGGGCTGTATCCCGCGCGGCCCGGGCAGGACCGCTATCGGCTGCTGCTGTCCCACTATCCCTGCCCGCCGAACATCTCCTGCGACCTGATGCTGTCCGGGCACACCCACGGCGGCCAGTTCAACCTGCTGGGGCTCACGCCCTTCTCCATCGGCTTCGAGCGCCTGTTCCGCAAGGACATCCGGGCCATGGCCGTCGCCGGGCTCCACGAGATGAGCGGCATGAAGCTTCTGGTGAGCAAGGGCATCGGCGCGAGCCGCCTCCAGTGGCGCATCGGCGTGCGGCCGGAAATCGATTGGATTTCCTTTGATTGAAGCCGCCCGTCATTCGTAAATTTTATCGCCCAAATTTAGCATTGGGCATTGACTTTCCGCCCCGGAACCGATATAATAAAAACAGTTCAGGGCGCGGCCCTGACGGTATGGGATATATCCTGTGGTGTGCGTTAGTCAATGCTTTTACCCACAGATTCATAAAAGGATTCCGGGTCGGTTTGCAGATGCCAAGCCTCCTTCGCAGTGGAAGGCAGCAAGCAGCCGCAGGTCTCCGCCCTGCCTGAGCGGCGGGTGAAAAAGCAGCGACAGACGGCACTAACGGGATATTTTGGAACTCGAAAGAGTTCCATTTTTTGTGCTTCACGGAATGTTGATGAATCAGCAACATGAGTTCTCGATACATGAC
>CACWXE010000163.1 GCA_902764715.1 uncultured Ruminococcus sp.
TCCATCATCGGCGTGTTTCTGTAACGCTTCGTTATCTCTCCCTCCGAGCTCGCAAGCGAGCCCACCTCCCTCGTCAGAGGGAGGATGATAGACGTACTGCTCCTAACTTATATACTTTTTCGACAAACTGAGCTCCCTTTACCAAAGGGAGCCTTTTTTTATTCGGTTGAGATTGCCACACCCTTTCGGGTTCGCAATGACATTTTATAGGTGGAGATCGCCACGGCATAAATACCTTGCAATGACGATCGGAAATATCAGGAATCAGGAAATCGCTCTTGACTTTTGTTTGATTTTGTAGTACATTTGTTCTATAAGGATTCGAACAGTCGTGAGATCGCCAGTAAATCGGTTGAGATCGCCGCGGACTGTCTATAGGTTCATCCGCACAATGATGATCAGGGAGTAAGGAGGTTGCCATGATACAGCATTACAGAAAAGTATACGTCAAGGTGAACTCCGATTTTGACGCGACGGGCTATATGGTGCCGCGTACCATCACATGGGCGGACGGCAGGACATTTGAGATCGAGGCGGTCAGGGATTTTCGACCCGCGTCCACGCTGAGCGGTCACCACGGAGGCGATTGCTATACGATCGTCATCCACGGCGAGGAACGGTATCTGTTTTTTGAGAAAACGAGCGGGATGTTCTCATCACGGTTCGGACGGTGGTTCGTGGAACAGCCGATGGCGGGGTGAAGTTTTGCTTTGCGTGCAAATGGGATATTACGGAGAAGTTGCGGGAGGAGCAAGCCCCTCCCCTACAATAGACGTCACAGCGGATTTGTAGGGGTCGTCGGAGCATGACAATGATGTAAAAAAGGAGGGAAACGGCATGGAACGCACGTATATCGCGATCGATCTGAAGAGCTTTTACGCCAGTGTGGAATGTGTGGAGCGGCGTCTGGATCCTCTCACCGCCAATTTGGTCGTCGCGGATTCTTCACGCACGGAAAAGACCATCTGCCTTGCCGTGTCGCCCTCATTAAAGGCGCACGGGATCTCGGGTCGCGCCCGACTGTTCGAGGTCGTACAGCGCGTCAAAGAGGTGAACAGCGAACGCCTGAGCAGGGCAATCAAAAGCGGCAGGATCCGCAAGAACGAGGACGGCAAATATCGCTTTATCTCATCATCCTTCCACGCGCCCGCGCTGGAGAGCGACCCCTCGCTGGAGCTGTCCTATATCGTCGCGCCGCCGCGCATGAGGCTGTATGAGGAATACAGCACGCGGATCTTCTCCATCTATCTGAAATACATCGCGCCCGAGGATATCCAGGTCTATTCGATCGACGAGGTGTTCATCGACGCGACCCACTACCTCGACCTGTACAAAATGACCGCGCACGAGCTGGCGATGACCATGATCCGCGAGGTGCTGTACACCACCGGCATCACCGCGACCGCGGGCATCGGCACCAATCTGTACCTTGCCAAGGTCGCAATGGACATCGTGGCAAAGCATGTGCCCGCGGACAAGGACGGCGTGCGTATCGCGGAACTGGACGAGATGTCCTACCGTGAAAAGCTGTGGTGTCACCGACCGCTGACGGATTTTTGGCGGATCGGCAGGGGCTACAGCACCAAGCTCGAAGCCTACGGCATGTTCACGATGGGCGACGTCGCGCGCTACTCCGTCACACAGGCAGGTGAGGATCTGCTGTACAAGTTGTTCGGCATCAACGCGGAGTTGTTGATCGACCACGCGTGGGGCTGGGAACCGACGACGATCGCGGACGTCAAAGCGTATCGCCCGAGCACCAAATCCCTCTCGTCGGGGCAGGTGCTCAAGGAACCGTACGACTGTGAAAAGGGACGGCTGATCGTGCGCGAGATGACGGAGCTGTTGGTGCTCGATCTGGTCAGAAAACGGCTGGTCACCAAGCAGCTCGTGCTGACCGTCAACTACGACAGAGAGAGCCTGTCGGTGCAGATCCCGGGCAAAAGCATTGCCGACACCGTGTATACCGTCCGCACGACGGGCAAGGTCTTTGAGGGCAAGGTGGGCAGGGATTACTACGGACGCGTCGCGCCCAAATATGCCCACGGCACGGGGAATCTGGAGCAATACACCAGCTCAACGCGCAAGATCATGGACGTTGTGATGGCGCTGTACAGCAGGATCGTCGACCCCGATCTGCTGATCCGCAGGGTCAACATCGCCGCGTGTCAGCTGCTCAACGAGGATGAGATCACCGATACATCACAGCAGCTGAGTCTGTTCTCCGATTACGGAGAGGCAAAAGAGAAAAAGGCCGCCGAACAAGCGGCGGAGGAAAAGGAAAAGAAGATCCAGAACACCATGCTCGACTTGCAATACCGCTACGGCAAGAACGCCGTGCTCAAAGGGATGAACCTCAAAGAGGGCGCGACGACGATCGAGCGCAACGGTCAGGTCGGAGGACATAAGGCATGAAGCAGGATGACGCAAAAACCAAATACGCGGATATCTTTACGCTCCCCCATCATCAGAGCACGACGAGAAAGCACATGAGCCGCTATGACCGCGCCGCGCAGTTCGCAGCGTTCAGGGCGCTGACCGGCTATGAAGATATGATCGCCGAGGAAGCGCGGTATACGGACGGCAGGATCGAGCTGTCGGACAACGAGATCGAGATCATCAACGCGACGATCGGCGAACTGCGGCGCAGGCTTGACGACGGCGATCACCCCACGGTCACGGTCGTGTACTTCAAGCCCGATCCGTATAAAAAGGGCGGAAGTTATGAAACGCTCAAGGGGCGGCTCAAAAAGATCGACGCGCTCGAAAAGACGCTGGTGTTTTACGGCGGTGAAGATATCGAGGATAAGCGTTTGCCGACCGTAAGGATCGAACTCGACAGGGTTGTGCATGTGTTATATGAGGGGTAATATGATTCTCGCTGCGCTCAATCATTTTTTACAATCCCTCATTTTTTATCGGTTTGAGCCCTCCTAGCGGAGGCAGCAGACCCTTTTGTCCGCTTTGCGGACATTTCCCCTAGCAGGGGAATCTCCTTTACCAAAGGGAGACTTAGAAAAAAAGAACGCCGGACAGTTCCGTTGGGAGCCGCCCGGCGATTTTTGTTTATTCGGTTGAGATTACCACGTCGACGGCTTCACCGTCTCCTCGTAATGACAAATAATATCAGTCCTCGCGATGGTCGAAGACGCGCTTGGTCTTTTTCTCCGAACGCGGGAGGGTGCCGACGGAGACGACAACGACCTTGGGGGTGACGGACAACTTGGACTTGAAGAGATACTTGATGGTCTCGGCGGTCTTGTCAAAGCTGACGCGACCCTCCGCCTCGACCGTGAGCAGGATGATGTCGCGGTTCTTTTCTGCGTCATGAGCGATATCGATCTTGTACTCGCTCGATACGCCGTCGACCGTGCCGAGGATCTCCTCGACCTGACTGGGGAACATATTCACGCCGTGCACCTTGAACATATCGTCCGATCTGCCCTTGATGACGTCCAGTCGGGGGTAGGATCTGCCGCAGGAGCAAGCGCCGGGGATGATGCGGGAGAGGTCGTGGGTACGGAAGCGGAGCAGCGGCGCGCCCTCCTTGACGAGGGTGGTGATGACGATCTCGCCCTCCACGCCGTCCTCGACGTTCTCGCCGGTCTCGGGATCGATGATCTCAATGTAAAGGAAATCGTCCCAGTAGTGCATACCGGTCTGGTCGGCGCAGTTGATGCCGATACCGGGGCCGTAGATCTCGGTCAGTCCGTAGATGTCATACAGCTCGATACCGAGCTCGTTCGCAATATACTCGCGCTTTTTATCGCTCCATCTCTCGGAGCCGATAACGCCCTTTTTAAGGCAGATATCCTTTTTGATGCCGCGCTTGTTGATCTCTTCGGCGAGCAGCAGCGCATAGCTGGAGGTCGCGCAGATGACGGTGGATTTAAGATCCTGCATCATCTGGAGCTGTTTTTCGGTGTTGCCGGGACCCATCGGGATCGCCATCGCGCCGAGCTTTTCACAGCCCGCCTGGAAGCCGATACCCGCCGTCCACAGACCGTAGCCCGGTGTGATCTGGATGCGGTCTTTTTTGGTGATGCCGGCGGTCTCATAGCAACGCGCGAACATAGTCGACCAGTCGTCGACGTCCTTGGCGGTATACGGGATGATGACAGGCTTGCCGGTCGTGCCGGAGGATGAATGGATGCGGACGATCTCTTCATCCGGCGCCGCCTGGATGCCCAAGGGATAGGCGTTGCGGAGCTCCGCCTTATCGATGAAGGGGAGCTTTTTGAAATCCTCGACTGTCTTGACCTCGGTGACGCCGAGCTTTTGATAGATCTGCGCGAAATAATTGTCGGATTTGAGGATCGCCTGCAGACGACCGTTGACCAATGCGAGTTGTTTTTCTGTGATTTGCATGATATTCCTCCTGTTTATCGGTTGGCGTCGCCCACACCCGATTGTAAACGGGAGGAGCAAGCCCCTCCCCTACTTGTGACGTTCATGC
>CACWXE010000164.1 GCA_902764715.1 uncultured Ruminococcus sp.
CTTAAACTACTTTAACTATCAGGACGATCCCATTTCCTTAGATACGGATTACACGCGTGACTTAGGTATCTATGCCACGGGCGCGCTTTGCTTTGACGGCAGCGGCAGTCTTTCACTCGAAGGCTTTATGCAGTCGATCCACGCGAATGCAAAGTCTGTGACCATTGAAAGCGGCGCGCTGAATATCGAAATGAATTGGCGTCATTTTGACTTGGTCGATTATGAAGAGACCATCAACTGCGGCGCGATGACGGTCAACGGCGGCAGCTTGACGATCAACGGATACTATACGGCAAACGGCAATCATCTTGGACATGGCAGCGTTGTGGTAGGCTCGGACAACTCCTATTATGCCGACGGTATTTACTGCGACAGCTTTGCGATGACCGGCGGGATGATGACTGTGGAAAACTATACGCGGGGAATCGTCGCTGATGCTATCTCTGTCACCGACGGCAGGATCACATTCAGCGAAGGAAAAGATATAGGTTTGTACGCTATGGGGGATGAAGGCATCAGTATCAGCGGAACCAAAACATCGGTTGATGTAACTTGCAGCAACATCGCCGTAGCTTCCTATTCAGGAGCGATCGCCCTCTCTGACGACGTGGAGATCGTTGCTCCGAAGGGCGGCTCTGTCGGAACATATTACGGCAGCACGGCCATCGTCAACGAAGACGGCTCCGGCGCTACTGAGGTAAGGATCGCACCACGCTGCTGTACCATCACGATAGACTGCGGCGAGTACGGCGAGAACATTACCGTAGAGGTACCCGGCGGCGCAAGATTCTTTGACGCTCTGGATAATGCCGGTGTGTTTGGGACGCTTGAAGCGATGGAAAACGAGGACTATATCTTCCGCGATCTCGCAACAAAGCCTCTCGCTGAATTTGCCGACGCGGAGGCGTTCAGCGACGACGCAGGCGCTCTGCTCGATACGACAATCACCTCAGACATGACCGTCTACGCCTGCTTCTACACAAAGATCAAGGAGGTCGCCCTGACGCTCAAACAGCCTGTCATCGGCACAACCGTTACCTTGAATGATGATATCCAGACCCCCGCTCCCGTGCTGACTGTCAAAGCGGGCGCGCATTATTCGATCTACACCGATCCCGACTATCAGTATTCTCAGTGGTACACAATGGACAACGATGAATACAGAATTTTTGAAGGCACTTTTGAGGAAGACGGAATCTACTATGTCGACTGTCTGCTCGATCCCGATTTCGGCTACTGGATGGATGACAATACTGTTGTGACCGCAAACGGCGCGACGGTAAAGGAAGCCTACGGACGGATGTCGCTGAGTGTATCGCTATTCACTCAGGCTGCTCCCGTTGTTCTCGGTGACTTTGACGGCGACGGCGAGGTAACGATCATCGACGCGACCTATATCCAGCGATACTTAACAGATAAAAGGATCCCGGACACCTTCAACGTATCTGCCGCCGACGTGGACAACGACAGTATTATCTCGATCATTGACGCAACATGGATCCAGCGCTATATCACACAGCTCCCGATCCCGTATCCTGTCGGCGGTAAGCTGATTAACCTTTCCGCTTATCAGCCCGCGACGGAAAAGCCCACTACCGCGCCTACGGAAGCTCCCACACAGGCTCCGACACAGGCGCCCACTCAGGCTCCTACCGTAAAACCCACGGAAGCCCCTGCTCCGACAGAAGAGCCTAACTATCAGTATGAGATTACGAATGTCAGGATTGCGAAAATGGCTGACACCTATTATCCGTCTGACAGTGACTATCCTGATTATCGCGGCTACTACGGATACCAAATTCACATTGACGCTCCCTCTAACATCACGTATTTCAAAATCGAATTCAACAAGAATAACGAAACTGATAAAAACAACAAACTTGTTTGGTACAACACATGTGACAATCACGCATTATTCAAAGGAAAATGGGAACTTCAAACAAAAAGCACCTCATTTACACAATGTAGATATGTGACAGAATACAATAACGGTGATATAATCCGTGTTCGTGCTTTCGGTACTGACGCAACAGACAACCGTATTGGCGCCTCTTACAACCAAATCACACCAACTGTTGAAACATCTTTCACATGGAACGAAAACGAATTCGCTTCCATTGGCAACAAGTATCGTAACGACACGCCCGCAAAAGACATTCCTCTCTCTGAGTATACCATCAGAGATGAAGAACGCGATGTACTGGACTGGATTAACGAATACAGACGCAAACAGTCATTCAAAGACGGTAATCCTTATCGCAATGAATTGACATTAAGTCCCGCGCTCTGTCGTATCGCCCGCATGAGAGCGGAAGCTCTGGCAGACAACTGGGATGAATCGCACGTCGTTGAAGGCAGTCATGACGTCTACCCTTACGGCGGTCTGATTGCTACCGTAAACAAATACTGCGGACACGATACTCGTCCGATTGTTTACGGAGAAAACATTGCTTCATACGCAGGAATGCCTTACAATGCCGTTTACGGTTGGGCAAGCCATGAATCTCACTATCTTACTATGGTCAACGCAAACTACGACGTAGCAGGCATTGGCTATTGCGAAAAGAAAGGTATTTGGGTATTCATCACAGGCGCAGGCGCGACATGGCAAGACCAAGATGAAGACAACGAAACTTACCAAGCGTGGATGGCACGTATGCCCCTCAACGCACAATACCCGGTAAACTTCTGGGATGAATAAAATAAAAACACAAGAATACGATCAGCATTTAAGACGAACACCCCGCTTTCACAGCGGGGTGTTCAGTCTGTAGAAAAACCTTTCCAGCCCCCTCTGACGGACACGTGTGTCACGGGGGCGCTGCATCTTTTTCAGCCCCCTCTGACGAGGGGGCACGCAAGTAGAATGTTAAATAGGGGCTAATGTCAGAATGCGAGGGGAGAGATAACGCAGCGATATAGTGAAAATGCAAGGAATGACTCAATACCATGAAAAAAGATACATAAAACGGGGCTTGAGTCAGCAGTCAGTGTGTCATTATTACGCTGCGTTATCTCTCCCTCCGAGCTCGCAAGCGAGCCCACCTCCCTCGTCAGAGGGAGGATGATAGATGTACTGTTCCTGCTTAATGTATTTTATCGACAAGCTGAACCGTCGTATTTGAGGGCGGCTTTTTGCATATCTTTTCTTTTTGTAAATGATTATTCATTTTGCCGCAAGTATTGTCAAGATTTGCCGTTTATGTTAAAATGTATAAGCATATCTGCAAAACTGGTTTTTGAGGAGTAGAACAATGGAAAAACGTAGTTCCTTCTCGGGTTCTATCGGATTTGTGCTTGCGGCGGCAGGCAGCGCGGTAGGTCTGGGAAATATATGGAGATTTCCGTATCTTGCGGCAAAGGACGGCGGCGGTCGGTTTCTGGTGATCTATATCATCCTCGCACTGACCTTCGGCTTTACCCTTTTGATGACCGAGGTCGCCATCGGACGAAAGACAAAGCAGAGCTGTCTGACGGCATACGGCAAGCTCAATAAAAAATGGGGATTCTTAGGCGGTCTCGCCAGTATCGTACCGTTCATCATCATGCCGTACTACTGCGTCATCGGCGGCTGGGTGCTCAAATACGCTTTGGTGTTCATCACCGGACAGGGAGCCGCTGCCGCGAGCGACGATTTCTTTACGACGTTCATCACCGGCTACGCTCAGCCGATCGTATACAACTTTGTGTTTCTGCTGATGACCGCAATCGTCATCTTCCGCGGCGTCAACAAGGGTATCGAGTCCCTCTCCAAGGTGCTCATGCCGATCCTGTTTGTCCTGATCGTCGGTATCGCGGTCTACTCACTGACCCTCAACGGCAACGAGTCGACCGAGGGCAGGACCGGTATGCAGGGTCTGTCCATCTACCTGATCCCCGATTTCTCGGGCACGGACGCGCGCGGGATAATGATGACCATCATGGACGCGATGGGTCAGCTCTTCTACAGTATCAGCGTGGCGATGGGTATCATGGTCACCTACGGCTCCTACTTCAAGGATAAAGATAACCTGATCAAGTCCGTCAACCAGATCGAGATCTTCGACACCGTCGTCGCGTTCCTCGCGGGCGTTATGATCATCCCCGCGGTATACGTATTCCTCGGCACCGAAGGTCTGGAGAACGCGGGTCCCGGACTGGTGTTCGTCGCGATGCCCAAGATCTTCAACCAGATGGGTATTGCCGGCAACATCTTAGGCGCGGTATTCTTCATCATGGTGCTGTTCGCGGCGCTCACGAGCTGTATCTCCATCATGGAGGCGGTCTGCTCGGGTATGATCGACAAGGGCATGTCCCGCAAGAAGGCGACTATCACCGAGGGCGTCATCGCACTGGTGCTCAGCACGGTGGTATGTCTGGGCTACAATGTATTCTACTTCGAGTTCAAGCTGCCCAACGGCTCCGTCGGACAGATCCTCGATATCATGGATTACGCGGCGAATAATATCCTCATG
>CACWXE010000165.1 GCA_902764715.1 uncultured Ruminococcus sp.
GCGCCCATGAAGAAGCGCACCAGCGTATAGATCAGCATCACGATACTGATCAGGAAGATGATCAGACCCAGTCGGGTGATCAGCTTGATCGGCTTGGTGGACAGCGAGGTGATGCCCTCCCACGCGAGCGCCAGCATCTTTTTGAGCGGGTATTTGCTCTCACCCGCGAGGCGCTCCGACCTCTCATAGGTCACGATGTCGCTTTTGTAGCCCACCATCGGCACCATGCCGCGCAGGAACAGGTTGGTTTCTTTAAACTCGGCAAACGCCTGTAAAGCACGGGCGCTCATCAGGCGGAAATCGGCGTGGTTGAAGATGACCTTCGCGCCCATCTTGTCGAGCACCTTGTAATAGCCCTCGGCGGTGAACCGCTTGAAGAAGGTATCGGTCTCGCGCTTACTACGCACGCCGTAGACCACATCACAGCCGTCGCGGTATTTTTCGACCATCTTGTCAAAGACCTCGATGTCATCCTGCAGGTCGGCGTCGATGGAGATCACCGCGTCCGCCTCATCCTTTAAGGTCATCAGCCCGCACATCAAGGCGTTCTGGTGGCCGCGGTTGCGGCTGAGCTTGATGCCGCTGAAAATGCTGTCGCTGTCGTGCAGCTGTGTGATCAGCTCCCATGTCTTATCGCGGCTGCCGTCGTCGATGAACACGATGCGGCTGTCGGTATCGATCAGACCGCTGTCCATCATCCGGCGCAGCTTCGCGCGCAGCTTTTCGGCGCTGTCGGGCAGTACCTCTTCTTCGTTATAGCAGGGTACCGCGATATATAATTTCGTCATTTTGACACCTCACTGAACTGATCCGCCACCGCCTTGGAGATCGGCGGCAGATAGAACTTCGCGTAGCCGAGCGCGTTGGGATGGATGGAATCATGGTAGGGTCCGTACCGCTCATCCACAAAGGTATAGCGGTCGCAGATCGCCTTGTTTTCGGCATTCATCGTGGTACCATTGTACAGATCCACCGACGGGATCCCCCATTTTTCCATAATATCCAGCGCTCTGTCGCCGTACTGGCGCTCGATCCTGTCCTCGAACAGATCCATATTATGGACGCGCGTATAGATGATCGGGGTATCCTTCCAACAGGCTTTCAGCATCCACAGCGCCTTTTGCATACCGCCCGAAAAGCTGTTTTCCTCTACCTCGGACATATCAAAGCCCGCGGCTGTCTCGCCGAACGGCATATGCCCCATATCATTGGTGCCGCCGTTGAGCAGGATGAGATCCGCCTGCGCCTGATCGTTATCAGCCACCCTGATCTGGTTACTGATACGACTGCGCTCGACGCGGTCGGCAAAGGACGCGCCCGGTACGGAATAGTCGAGTGCCGTCATCGCGTATTTTGTCGCGATCATATCGGCGATGCCCTCGTCATTGTTGCCGCTGCCGTGCATGATACTGTCGCCGAACGCGAGGATCCGTTTTCCTTTGAGCGTCTTATATCGGTTCAACTCCATTCGGAGCATCTCATACTCCTTGGCGGAAATCGTCGCCTCGGGATAGACCATATCCTTATCGTCGGGCACAAAATAGCCGTAATACGCCATCGTGCCCATCACGCTCTTCTGATCTGCAACTACGTCAGACAGCTCGCCCACCGTCCGCTCGGGATAGTGAAGCGCCTTGACCGTCGTCTGCGCGACGAACAGACGGTTCAGCGGCAGATAGATATCATCCTCGGTATAAGCGCCGATCAGATCGGCCTCATAGGCTTTTTGAAAGATCGCCGCTCCGTTGCTGCTGTTGCCCGACTGCATCAGTCCCGACGCGGTCATCAGGTCATACAACCATTTGGAACGATTGTTCACCGCGTTGGACAGATAGCTGTTCAGCAGAATGGTATTCTCTTTTTCATGGGATGCCACGGCGTCGGAAGCGCCCGACCTGTCAGTCGTGTTCTTCGCGATCGCACTGACCACCGATGTGCCGACGATCAGCATCGTCAGCAGCGCGAGGATCAAAACCGTCAGTCCGATCCTCTTGAATTGCATCTTTCTCATATCTGAATCCTGTTTATGATCTGCACAGAGTACAGCGTAATAACCAAACAATTAACAGAATATTAGTATAAATCAAAATATCCCATTCGTCAACCGAAAATTAATTCATATTCGGAATAATGATATCAAATGCCTGCGGAACCACCGTGATCTCGGGGTCCTTCATCACGAACATCTCCCCGTCGATACCGATCTTGATCTCGCCGTGGTTGTCGAGCTTCAGGGTCTTGCATTTTTGATGCAGAATAAAGGTCTTGCCCTTGGGATGGTCGATATGCTCGCCGCGGGCGAAGGCGCCGAACATCCACGCAAAGTAGCTGATCGGAACGGTCGGGATCGCCATAAAGTCGATCAGACCGTCGTCGAGCTCGGCATAAGGGGTCGCCTTGATACCGCCGCCGTAATACTTGCCCTTGGCGGCTACAGCGAGCATCCGGCTCTTGAAGCCCTGGGCTACGGGGATCCTCTTGCCGTCGGCATAGGGTGTGAAGGTATGTTTTCTCTTTGTCAAAAGGCACTGCACGATGGCGAGCTTATACGCGAGCGGGCCCGACATCAGCGGCAGACGTTTATTCTTCTGCGCGCGGTCGGCGACCTCGCAGTCATAGCCGACGGATACGACATTGAGCGCGTATCTGTCCTCACATTTGAGCAGATCGACGCGCTTTGTCGTACCGCGCACCATTTTATCGACATTGCAGTAATCCGCGGTTTTTCCCGGAAGGGAACGGACATAATCGTTGCCGGTACCGATCGGGATCACGCCGAGCGCGACGTTCTCAAAGCCCATCAGTCCGTGCAGCGCTTCATTCGCGGTGCCGTCGCCGCCGCAGGCATAGACGCGCAGCGCGTCGCCCTTTTCGGCATAACGGCGCGCGATAAGCTCCGCGTCACCCGCCTTTTGCGTATACTCGATCACCGCGTTGGGGATCGCCAAGGCTTTGATCTGCGCTTTGATCTCGGGCGTCGCGTCAAATGTGCCGGCAAAGGAATTGAGGATAAACAGATGTGTCATATCGTTTCTCCCTTTTTACAACTTCGGTAACGCTCCCTCGCGTTCCATCTCGCGCTTGAGCCGAGCGACGGGAAGCCCCATAACATTGAAGAAATCGCCTTCGATGCGCTTGACGAGAACGCATCCGCGCCCCTGGATACCGTAAGCGCCCGCCTTGTCAAAAGGCTCGCCGGTAGCGATATAATCCAAAATTTCCCGATCGCTGAGAGGATAAAACTCCACACGCGTATGGTCGGCAAAGGTCGTCATCCTGCCGTTGTGTATGATCGCGCAGCCGGTGATCACCGTATGCGCCTTGCCCGACAGAGCACGGAGCATCTGAAAAGCGTCATCCTCACCCTTGGGCTTGCCCAATACCTGACCGTCAAGGATCACCACCGTGTCGGCGCCGATCACGACGTCGTCGGGGTGCTCTTCGGCGACAGCCCGCGCCTTGACGCCCGCCAAATACGCGGGAACCTCCTCGGGCGCGATACCGTCGGGAAGCGTTTCCTCCACATCGGACACGATGACGTCATAATCCGAAAGAATATTTCCGATCAGCTCCTGACGGCGCGGCGATTGTGACGCTAAAATAAATCTGCTCATAGCTCTCCTCGATGATCGCAGACAGCCTGTCCTTTCCGCTAAAGCTCATGACTCGCTCACGGGCGCGGGATCACGAGGAGCAAGCGGCTTATCTGCGTTTGTTGCGTTGATAGACGGTAAAAAACTCCTGCTTTTGTACCATCTTTTTAATAATAGCACAAACCGCGCAAAAAAGAAACACAAAAATACAAAAATTCAACATACCTTTCACATCCAGTCACGGGGATCATCCCCAAAGCTTTCCGAACAGCGGACTAATAATATTCATCAACCGTTCGGATCGGAGATCATCTCCCCGTGCTCCCCGTGCTTCTATCATAACAGAACATGATGCCCATAAACGGGACTCTGGCGGCGTGCCGCTTTTATTATTTGTAAAACTAAATGCAAATAAAAACTACTATTTGCGTTTACATGCGACTCCTGATCACTAACCACTAACCACTGACCACTGACCACTAACCACTGACCACTGACCACTGACCACTGACCACTAACCCCTAACCACTGACCACTAAAAATCGCAGTACACCAAGGCGGCATACTGCGATAATGTATCTCGCTATCGCTCGGTCAAGATTAAAACCCTCAGTCAGCTACGCTGACAGCTTCCTCGCCGGAAACGGCTCCCCCCTTGTCCGCTTTGCGGACATTCCCCCAACGGGGACACCTTAGGAAAGGGAGCCTATGCGTATCACTCATACTGTGCTTTGACGCTGTCGAGCCACTCATCAAAGCCCTTGACGGCGGATTTGGGCGAGATGATCCTCACCTTGTTGCCGAAGGAGAACAGCCATCCGTAGAACTGCGGCGAG
>CACWXE010000166.1 GCA_902764715.1 uncultured Ruminococcus sp.
AATCTCTTCGGTCGGGCAGGTAATAGGTTATAATAGAAAAACACCCGCAGATAATTCTGCGGATGTTTTCTATGGCCCGCCCGAAGAGATTTGAACTCCCGTTCTCCGGAATCGGAATCCGTTGCGTTATCCAGCTGCGCCACGGGCGGAAATATGCTCGGCTGTTACCGATCGGTTTTTATTATACACAAACTCCGCCGAATAATCAAGTACCGCGGAAGAATTCTTCGATCATTTTATGATCAGCCGCTCAAAGCTCTGTTGCGGACGTCTGCATGAAAAATTCGTTGATTTTCGCAAAAACTGTTGACAAAAGTTCTTGGTTATGATATTATATTTGAGCACGAAAAAAGGTGCCGGTTAAAATGCTGGTGTAGCTCAGTTGGTAGAGCAGCTGATTTGTAATCAGCAGGTCGGGGGTTCGAGTCCGTCCACCAGCTCCAATCAAATATGGGAGAGTTCCCGAGTGGCCAAAGGGGGCAGACTGTAAATCTGTTGTCAGTGACTTCGGTGGTTCGAATCCACCCTCTCCCACCAGTATGAGTGTTGATAACGGACTTAAGTTATCAACACTCATTTTCTTTTCGGCTTTTCTCAGCAGGAGCAGATTTCGGTCTGCTCCTGCTTTTTTGATTTATTAACCATCATGCGGATTTGCCACGCTGGCTTGGGAACATATCCGTGGGCAGATATTCCACCTTAACGCCCTGCCTTGTATCGGCAGTATAGTTTTCGTAATCCGGCTCTGTGGGAATTTCAAAATACACGACAAAGCGGTAATAGATCGCGATCCGCTGGGTGTAATGCTTGCTGCTGCCCGCGCATAAGGACGGAAAGATGATCGATTTCAGCATTCCCAATAAAGTGGAGGCTGCGGTCGACGCGGCGCATAAGGTCGTAGCCTTCTGCGAAGAAAACGGCGTCGAAGGCGAGATCGCGCACCGCATCGGTGTATCGGTCGAGGAGCTGTGCGTCAATACCGCGCAGTATGCGGCAAGCGCCAAATCGGATACAGTCGATATTTTCCTGAAAATCACGGATGAAGCAGTGATCCTGAATGTGAGAGATAACGGAAAAGTATTCAATCCGACCGAATACATCGACGATTCCGGCAGAGAGGTCACAGGCTTGAAAACGGTGCGCGACCTCAGCTCAAGGGTGGATTTCAACCGTGTGATCGGGTTCAACACGACGATCGTGACCATTAACCGGGAAGCGGGAGCTTGTGCGGTGCAATGATGAAAACGGCGGAATATTCAACGCTTCGGCTTGATTAGTCATTCCTCCGATTACATCTTAATTGTACAAAATGAAAAGAATCACAATGTACGAGCTGAAAATGTGTAACTGCCGATACACTCTATATTCATGATAGATCCGTCATCAACACTCGTACTATAAAAACCGCATGGACAGGCTGTCGGGCTTATCCATGCGGTTTTGTTATTTTGCTATTCAATTTGGCAATTCCTCGTTACTGACGTCGATCGGCTCCATCAACAGGTAATCGGGTGCGGGGATACAGCCGTCATCGGACGGTGTATCCGCATCGGCAGGAACGATCTTCTCTTCCTCTTGGGCGAGGACGATGCCGATGTCCGCGACGACCAGCTTCTTCATATATCGGGCGGCGTTCGGTGAGATCAGACCGCGCTTGACATAGCCGATCGTGACCGTGATGTCCGACCGCACGGCAGTTTCCGCTTCGCCTGTATCGCCGTTCATCCCGCTGTTGATGTCCACGCCGATGACCTCGGCGTTACTGCTGTTGATCTCCTGTACCGCGCTCAGCCACGGCTCGCGCAAGGTGCCCTGAAAGCCGGTTCCAAGTAAACAGTCAACGATGATATCGGCGTCGGCAAACGCTCCGCTCGCATACGCCTCGCACGGTACGCCGAGCGTTCCTGCCCACTCGGCATAATAGCCGCTGTCCTCGGTCAGCTTCTCGCTGAGCTTGACGATACGGCAGTTATAGCTGTTGCGCTTCAAAATACACGCCAGCGCGTAACCGTCGCCGCCGTTGTTGCCGCCTCCGACCGCGATCGCGATCTCGCCGTGCCAATTTACCGCACGGAAAACGCCCATCGCGGCGCGGTACATCAGCGTGCGCCCCGACACGTATTTCTCTATCGTCATACGGTCGCTCTCGCGCATATTCTCGACCGAAATACAATCCAGATACTTCATGCTTTATCCTCCTTGATCCGGCTGAACATCCGAACAGCCGCGTGATAGTAAACTTCTTCGGCGTTTGCCATCGCTTCCTCCACGCTCGTGTTTTCATCGACAAGCGAATACAGCGAGGTAACGCCGCAGTCATAGAGCAGCTCCGCGCCGTCGCCGAGCGATCCGCATAAGCCGTAAACGGGGATCCCTCTCGCCTTTGCGCGCAGAGCAACACCCTGCATCACCTTGCCGCAGACGGACTGCGCATCGGCTCTGCCCTCCCCCGTCACGACCAAGTCCGCGACGTTGAGCAGATCATCAAAGCCGATCAGATCGAGCACCGTCTCGATGCCCGACTGCATCTTTGCGCGCAGAAAGACTTTCAACGCCGCGCCTAAGCCGCCTGCCGCGCCCGCACCTTCGACCGTATCGCAGTCGATATCAAATTGACGAATTATCACATCACGGTAGTTTTGCATACCGTTTTCGAGCAGCTCCAGCGTTTCCGGAGTTGCTCCTTTTTGTTTGGCAAAGGTGTAGGTCGCGCCATTCTCTCCGCATAGCGGATTCTTCACATCACACAAGACGGTGACGGATGCGTCCGATAATCGGCTGTCCAAATGCGCAAGGTCGATGGTTGAAACCTCGGCTAAATCCTTTCCGCAGCCGCTCAGCTCACTGCCGTCTTGATCGAGAAACCTTGCGCCCAGCGCACGCAGACAGCCCATACCGCCGTCGTTGGTTGCTGAGCCGCCGATCGCGATATACAGCTCCCGACAGCCGCGGTCGAGCGCATCGCGGATCAGTTCTCCTGTGCCGTAGGTAGTGGTCATCATCGGATCACGCAGGACTTCGGGAACAAGCGTCAAGCCCGATGCCGCCGCCATCTCGATGATGGCTCTGCCGTCTGCGACACCGTAGCTCGCCTGTATGCGATTCATCAAGGGATCGTGGACGGTCGCAGTGACTTTTTCGCCTTTCAGTGCGTCGATCACCGCGTCAACCGTACCCTCGCCGCCATCCGCAACAGGCACGCCGATACACTCGCATGCGCCGAATACTTCCCGCGCGGCTTTTGTCAACAATTCACCTGTCTGCATACTTGATAAGCTCCCCTTGAAGCTGTCCGACGCAAATATCAGTTTCATCCCATCATCGCCTTTTCTTTACGGTTTCATATTTGATACCACACAAGAGGTTTTCAATCACATCATATTTTCTATATTGTATCATATCATCAAAGCCAAAGCCTTTCAACCCATACATAGCAAAAAGCTTCATTGCGAAATCAAACTATCACAAAACGGCTGATCAGAGATAACGCACACCCGGATCAGCCGTTATTTTTGTGGAAATAACATATTGACATCTGGACGATAGTCTTTATAATGATAGAGTAAAAGCAGAATTGAAAAAGGAGATCAAATACTATGGCAAGCAGAATTCTTGAAATCCACCAGAGCAGTACAGAGGATCAATCCTTAGCCGCATACAAAGCTGAGTCGGAGGACGGCATCTACTGGTATTACTGTATCGCGCAGGACGATATCTATCTTCTGGCGAGAGATATAGCTTCTCCGATCGAGCTGACAACACAGCTGAACAACGACTCCCCTTCCGATGTGGATCGCTATGACGCGGAGACCGATGAGTTTAAGGTCAAAAGGGACGGCGTTGATATCCCCGCCGTGCTGGAGTACTTTAATGAGAATGTCGACGTTGAATTTGAATGCTGGAAGAATGACGGCGGCGAGGGTCTCAGCGAGGTCGCTGAAACCGAAAACGGCGTATTTTATGTGTTAGCGTATAAGCTCTGGCACAATATCAACTATTATTATCAGTACCTGGATTCGTATGATGATTCCGTCAGCACCTTTGAGGCGGTCTGTACGCAATTCATGGAGGAAGTCCCCGAGATCGAAGCGTTCGACGCGGACAACTGGATCAGCGAAAACGGTTGATGACCCGTAAACCATTCACCCACCTGTTCCCGAAAGGTTGCAGGCGGGTGATTTTTTTTGATAAAGGATTTGCTGCGCAGGTAGTGGGATGTATGGGAAAGAATTCGGCGGGAGCAAGCCCCCGCCCTACAATGGGTTTCATTTGCTTCGCACTTGGGTGGGATATAGCGGAATGAAGATGTCAAGAAAAGTGCAGTCGGAAAACACCCAAAATAATGGATGTGTGGATAGGGAAAGATTTTGAAGCCGAACGGAGCGTAGCGGAATGAG
>CACWXE010000167.1 GCA_902764715.1 uncultured Ruminococcus sp.
CGCCCCAAACAGTAAAGGCTCTGCCATCTCAGCAGAGCCTTCGGTATTATGAATCATCAATTGAAAATGTCAGTTTTCAACTGCTTTTGTCTGCAAATCAACAGCGGGCGCATCATCGCTCTGCGCCTTTTCGGAAATTGCGGGTGCTTTCTTACGATCCGAGGCAGGCGTTTTGAATTCCTCTCGCATGACAAGCAGGAATAATACGGGAGTGACCGGGAAGGTGAAGTAAAACAGACGGATCTCATCGCCGCTCAGCACCAGCATGGTGCCGAAATTGTACATCAGCATTGACAATACCGGCAGGATCCGCTTCCATTCTGATTTCCGGGGCTTAAATCTGGCGAGCGCCGCCGTGATCAACAGCAGATTCATGGCGCCGACGTACCAGAAGATCCACCTCATAAAGGTATTGAGTCGGTCAAAGATGAACGACACGACGCCCTTGGCGGTTTGATTGCCGTGGTACTTGATATGATACTGATTGCCGACGACGCCGGGTCTGACGTCACTCCAACAGGAATCGTCACCGGACACCGTATAGACCATGTCGGTCGCGCCGATCAAGCCGGCAAACGCCTCTTTCGGGGCTTCGGCAAAGCATTTGAACATATAGCCGATCACCTTCGGCGCGCCTGCCTCCGTGATCTTATGGTAGTTGGTACCGGGCACGAATTTCACGGTATTGAAATTGCCGATGACATAGTTCTTTGCCCATGTCTCAGGCGGCGCGACAGAATAGATGAACTGTTTGGTTTCCGCATCCAAGGCGTTCGGATTTTGCTTAGCGACTGTTCCGATCACGGAGACCGGTACGCCGAGCATCTCTTCCGCCCTGTCGCCGGGCTGTGTCACGTTCAGCGCGGCATACAGCGGCCCTTCGATCAGGACGATCGCCGCCGCGAAGCACACAGCGGTGATGATCGCCGCCTTGCGCTTGAGATACAGCAGCATGGCGATCAGCATGGGCAAGGTGAACAGGATCGCGTTGTGACGGAATACCGTCGCCAGCACCAGAACGATGATGACCGCGACGATATGACTGCGCTTTTTCAGCCATTCACCCTTGGTGAAATAGGCGTTCGCGGCATAGGACGCGGCAAGCAGCGTCATGATTGCGAACGGGATATCCTTCCACGGATAGACCGATATTGCCGCGGTGACGGGGCTGAGCAGGATAAACGCCAGTGACAGCGCCGCGTAAGGGATGTTGCTGTGACGCAGGATCGTATATGCCGCATAAGCCGCAGCGAAAGCGAACAGGATCAGCTGGAACAATACGACCGAGCCTGCCCATCCGCCGGTGAGCGTCAAAGGCAGCTTGAAGCCCAGCAACGTATGCAAGACCGGATGCCAATTGTTATACTCACCGGTCATCGCCTATGCATACTGCGTGATAGAATCCGCCGAGAACGCGCCGGGATATTCCGCGGCATAGTAGAATCCGAACACCGCGGCGCTGATCGCAAAGAACACCGAAAACCAGATGATCTTATTGCGCTTGGTCGTCAGAATCGCCTTATAGCGGATACTGAAACGGCGAAACAGGCGGATCAGCGCGGGACACAGGATCAGCGCGCCGATCAACACGATAATATACAGCCATGCCTTCGTCGCGTCGGTCAACTGCGATAAATAGATATCGGCGCTGAGGATGAATTGAACATAGAGAATCAGGATGATTCCGGGGATCCCCTGTAAATATTGAAATACCTTTTTCATTCTGCTATCGCTTTCAACAATTCTTCTGTCTTATCGGTATCCTCCCAGCGAACGCCGAGCTCTTCGCGGCCCATATGACCGTATGCGGCTAAGGGCGCGTATCTGGTGTTCAGAAGATCCAGCGTGCGGATGATAG
The DNA here is from genome assembly GCA_902764715.1 of uncultured Ruminococcus sp. Taxonomy (GTDB): domain Bacteria; phylum Bacillota; class Clostridia; order Oscillospirales; family Acutalibacteraceae; genus Ruminococcoides. The sequence goes on from CACWXE010000167.1 coordinate 1,859, forward strand.
AAGCGGGACGCGCGTCAAACACCTTATTGACAGCGTCCGCGATCTGCTCGTTGGTATACCGCGAGGTGCCGAAGGTCTCGACCATGACCGAGACGGGCTTTGCGACGCCGATCGCGTAGGCGAGCTGTACCTCCGCCTTCTTCGCGATACCCGCGGCAACGATATTCTTCGCGATATAGCGCGCGAAATACGCCGCGCTCCTGTCCACCTTTGTCGGATCCTTGCCGGAGAAAGCGCCGCCGCCGTGACGAGAGTAACCGCCGTAGGTGTCGACGATGATCTTTCTGCCGGTCAGACCGGAATCTCCCTCGGGACCGCCGATAACAAATCTGCCGGTGGGATTGACGAAGATCTTGGTGTCGTCATCTATCAGAGCTTCGGGGATGATGGGACGGATCACCTGCTCGATCAGATCCTCACGAATGGTCTCAAGCGGTGTATCGGCGTCATGCTGTGTAGATACGACAACGGTATCCACACGCTTCGCCTGATCGCCGTCATATTCGATGGTGACCTGTGTTTTGCCGTCGGGTCGCAGATAAGGCAGTGTGCCGTTCTTGCGCACTTCGGTCAGACGTTTCGCCAGCTTATGCGACAGAGATATCGCCAGCGGCATCAGCTCGGGCGTTTCGTCGCACGCATAGCCGAACATCATGCCCTGATCGCCCGCGCCGAGCTGATTCTCGGCGATCGCCTCACCGTCTTTGAGTTCATACGATTCATTGACGCCCATCGCGATATCGGGACTTTGGCGATTGAGGTAAAGATTCACCTCGCAGGTATTGCCGTCAAAGCTCGCTTCTTTGCTGTCGTAGCCGATGTCACAGACAGCCTTGCGAATGACAGCCTCATAATCGACCTTCGCGGTCGTGGAGATCTCACCCATCACATTGATGCGATCGGTCGCCGCGGTGGTCTCACACGCGACATGCGCGTTTTTATCCTGCGCTAAGATCGCGTCGAGGATGGAATCGGAAACACGGTCACACACCTTGTCGGGATGCCCCTCGGTGACCGATTCGGATGTAAAGAAATATGCCATAATATACCTCATTTCCATAATAAACAAACACTAACCAGCAATGATCACTAATCATTAACCACTGACCACTGATCACTGACCACTGACCACTGACCACTAACCACTAACCACTAAAACAAAACTCCGTACGGCTTACCATACGGAGTGCTTAACTCATCTCTCGGTAATACCGCAGGATTTGGCACCTTACATATGCAGGTTGCCGGACTTCACAGGGCCTGTCCCTCAGTCGCTCTTGATAAGTGATCAGTTATTCAGCTTTCAAGATTATAATACCATCGACAGCATATGTCAAGGTATTACACATCATTATCGCGAAAAGTTACGCGATTTCCTCCAGAGAACAGCCGCAATCGATGGAATGCTTGACTCTGTCCTGCACCTCGGCGCGCTTCGCGTCGTTGAAGCGATCGACGGTACCGACCAGATAACCGGTGATACGGCGGATACGCTCGAAGGGAACGTTGTCGTAGGTGTAGCTCATGTCGACATACTCACCGTCTACGGTGAAGGTCACGGAGGTGATCACCTTATCGGGATTCTGCTCCTTGAGCTGCTGTACATACGCGTTGATTTCTGCTTTTGAAAGGCTGCCGCCTGTGACTGTTACTGTCATGTTAAACTCCTCATTTCCTAAAGATTCTTTGATTTCAATACAATAATATGGTTTCTCGCTGACGCTCAAGCAACGATACAATTCCTCAGTCGCTTAGCGACAGCCTCCTCGCCGGAAGCGGCTCCCCCCTTGTCCTTCGGACATTCCCCCAACGGGGGTACCTTTCCAAAAGGGAGCCTAGGTAAAAACACACTTTATCTTGATCGCAATTAGAATGATAGCACAATATGTTGTGGTTCGCAAGTAACAAAAGGGTTTTTTCCAGTTACAAAGTTTTAACATATTTTGTACTATCCGCTTATAGGGGCGCTATATATAGTATTGTACAGTATATCTGCATATTTATAATGCGTATGGAGAATAATAAAATATAAATATATATTCATTGATTTTCATAATTTATGAAAAAGGAGGAATGAAAATGATTGGATTTATTATCGGACTGATCCTCGGCGGCTTCTTCGGCATTGCGGTCATGGCGCTGTTGCAGGTAGCGTCGGACGCTGATAAACGAGCCGGGATGCACAGCAAACAGAACCAATGAACAGCAAAGGAGCAGCCCGGTCGGACTGCTCCTGACAATCATATTATGACAATTACTTATCTGTCACCATTTCCTTGACGGAGGTGGCGAGAGAGGCGATGTTCTGCATATCGGCAGGGATGATCAGCTTGGTTGCCTGACCGTCGGCTACCTTCGCGAGAGCTTCAAGAGATTTCAGGTCGATGACCTTCTCGCTGGGATCCGCCTCAGAGAGCATACGCAGCGCGTCGGCGTTCGCTTTCTGTACCGCCAAGATCGCCTGCGCTTCACCTTCCGCTTCACGGATCTTACTTTCCTTGATCGCGTCTGCCTTCAGAATCGCGGATTCCTTCAAGCC
>CACWXE010000168.1 GCA_902764715.1 uncultured Ruminococcus sp.
TGATCATCCTCTCGGACATCGACGGACTGTACACCGCAAACCCTGCCGTCGACCCCGACGCAAAGCGGCTGGAGGTCATCGAGGAGATCACCCCCGAGATCGAGGCGCTCGCCGGATCGGCAGGCTCCAAGCTCGGTACAGGCGGCATGGTGACGAAGCTCAAAGCGGCTAAGCTGGCGACGGAAAACGGCATCGAGGTCGTGATCGCCAACGGCAGTGATCCGGATATCCTGTATGATATCATGGACGGCAACGCTGTTTGTACTAAATTTGTAGCGAAGAATTAAAAATATAATGAGGAATTAGGAATGAGGAATTAGGAATTGCGGGCGGACGCTGTCCGCACCTGATCGATAAAGTGAAATGAAACGATTTCGATTCATCCAATAGGAATTAAAAGCCGAAGGCTTTTCCTTAATTCCTAATTCCTAACTCCTAATTCCTAATTAAAAGAAGGGATCTACTATGACGACACATGAACTCTTGGTAAAAGCAAAAGAGGCGAAGGCGCTGCTCGGCGCTGTAGAGCCTCAGGATATCGACCGCGCATTGTTATTGATGGCGGATAAGCTCGAAGAAAACACCGAGGCGATCCTCAGCGCGAACGCCCTCGATATCGAAGCGGCACGCGGCAGGATCAGCGACGTGATGATCGACCGCCTGATGCTCAGTGATGAACGCATCAAGGGCATGGCGCAGGGCATCCGCGAGGTAGCGGCGTTACCCTCGCCGCTCGGCAGAGTGTTAAAGCACCATGAGCGTCCCGGCGGACTGGTCATCGAACGTGTATCCGTCGCGCTGGGCGTGGTGGCGATCATCTATGAGAGCCGTCCGAACGTCACCTCCGACGCCGCCGCGCTCGCCTTGAAGAGCGGCAACGTCTGTGTGCTGCGCTGCGGCAAAGAAGCGCATAAAAGCGCCGCGGCGATCGTCGCAGCGCTCAGAGCGGGTCTCAAAGAGGCGGGGCTGAACGAAGATATGGTACTGCTCATCGAGGACACCACCCGCACGAGCGCCAATGAGCTGATGACCGCCGACGGCTATGTGGATCTGCTGATCCCGCGCGGCGGCAAGGGTCTGATCTCCGCTATCGTGAAAAACGCTACCGTGCCCTGCATCCAGACGGGTACCGGTATCTGTCATATTTATATCGACAGCGCCGCCGATATCGACATGGCGCTGAAGATCGTAGAAAACGCCAAATGCTCGCGACCCTCTGTCTGTAACGCCGAGGAGGTGCTGGTGGTCGCCGAGGATATCGCGCAGGAATTCTTGCCCAAGCTCAAAGCGCTTTTGGTCGATAACAGAGAGGTCAATCCGGTCGAGCTGCGCCTCGATGAAAAGGCTGCCGCGATCATCGACGGTACCCCCGCGGGTGAGGATGACTTCGACACTGAGTTCCTCGATTACATCTTAGCGGTCAAGATCGTGAAGGATGTGCGGGAGGCGGTCGCCCACATCAACGCCCATTCCACCGGTCACAGCGAGGCGATCGTCACGGCTGATGAGAACGCCGCCGCGATCTTTACGCGCGGTATCGACAGCTCGTCGGTCTATGTCAACGCGTCCACCCGCTTCACCGACGGCGGTGAGTTCGGACTCGGATGCGAGATGGGAATCTCAACACAAAAGCTCCACGCGCGCGGCCCGATGGGTCTCGAGGAGCTGAACACCTATAAATACATTATTACAGGAAGGGGCAATATCAGATGAGTCACAAATTCGGATTCAGCGGGATCGCGAACTTCGGCGCGCATGTTCCGAATATCCGCGCGATCAATTATCGCTTTGGGTTTATCGGCGTCGGCAATATGGGCGGCGCTCTGGCAAGGGCGGCGTCACGCTCTACCAAACAGATCATCGTCTGTGACCATGACGCGGCAAAAGCATCCGCGCTGGCACAGCGTATCGGCTGTGAATTCGCTGACAGCCGCACGGTCGTAGCGGAAAGCGAATATGTTTTCCTCGGCGTCAAGCCCCAGATGATGGCTGAGATGCTCGGCGAGATCAAAAAGGAGCTCGAAAAGCACAAGGATGTGATCCTGGTCACCATGGCGGCGGGTCTGTCCATCGAAACGATCCGCAAGATGGCGGGCGGCAACTATAAGGTCATCCGCATCATGCCTAACTTGGCGGTCGAGGTCGGCAAGGGTGAGATCCTCTATACCACCTCTGAGAACGTCAGCAAGATCGAGATCGGCAAATTCCTGAACCTGATGAAGCATGCGGGTCATCTGACCGGTATAGAAGAGGAAGAGATGAACGCGGGCTGCTCCGTATCCGGCTGCGGTCCTGCCTTTGTCTACAAATTTGTCCGCGGTCTGGCGCAGGGCGGCATGGAAGCGGGCTTGGATGAAGAGACCGCTTTGGCACTGGCGATCCAGACGGTATGTGGCGCGGCAAAAATGCTGGAGAGCAATGACGCGCCCCTTGACAAGATGATCGAGAACGTCTGCTCACCCGGCGGCAGTACCATCGAGGGCGTCAAGAAGCTCGATGAGGCGAAAATGGAAGAGGCTGTCCGCGACGCTGTCGCCGCCGCTTATCAGCGCAATATCGAATTAGGTAAGACGGAATGAGCATGGGAACAGGTCTGGTCTTAGAGGGCGGCGCGATGCGCGGTATGTTCACCCACGATGGTCGGCGTGTCGGCGGGCGCGGCGTTCGGCTGCAACTTCAAGAGCCGTCAGCCCGGCCGCGTGATCCGCTATAACAAGCGCTTTTGCCGTGACAGCCGCTTCTGTTCAATCCAATCATTGCTTATGACCGGTGATCTGTACGGAGCGGAGTTCTGTTACCGTACTATCCCCGAAGAGCTGGATATCTTCGATCGTCAGACATTTGAAGAAAACCCGATGGAATTCTATGTGGTCTGCACCGATGTGTTCACGGGCGAGCCTGTTTACAAGCGTGTGGATCGCGCGGATGAAAGCGGTTATCTGTGGATGCGCGCGTCCGCTTCGATGCCGATGGTGTCAAGACCCGTCGAGGTGGATGGCTATACCCTGCTCGACGGCGGCATGAGCGATTCGATCCCTCTGCGCTTTATGCAGCATAAGGGATTTGAGAAGAACGTGGTCGTCCTGACCCGTCCGCGCCAATATCGCAAGCAGGCGAATAATAAGGCGTTGATGCGCGCGATGCTCCGCAAGCATCCCGAGATGGCGCGCGTGATGGCCGACCGCCACAAGATGTACGCCTTCCAGCGGGAATATGTTTTCGCGTGTGAGCGCATGGGCAACACGCTGGTGCTCTGTCCCGACATGTCGCTCGAGATCTCGCGCACGGAGCATGATCCCGATCGACTGCAGGCGGCATATGACGAGGGCAGAAAAGTTGTGACCGGAGAGCTGGATCGGATCAAAGAATTTATCAAGTAATCAATGAAAGACGAAGATGACGCTTGTCACCTTCGTCTTTTTTCTTTCCGTCGAGGTGCGGCTTTGTGGAAACTATCTAATTGGGCATGTAAAATTCCCGACAGAACAGCCAAAGGCTCCCTTTGGTAAAGGGAGCTGTCACCAAAGGTGACTGAGGGTTTGTAAAAATGTATGAGTGTTAGCGAGTAACTATTGATTTATGCGCCGATTTGGTGTAAACTTATTTTGTTGTTATCAAAGAATAGTATTGTCATAGCACAGAGCTGCGGCGATCTCAAACCTTTGGAGGGTATTTATGTCGAAAGAATTCAAGATCAGAACCAGAAATCCCGAATTGTTCCTGCGTGTGCAGAAGGGACATTTCGCGACGATGCACAGCCACACCAATTACTATATCGACGTCACGACACAGAAATATCGTATGTCGGAGGCGAAGGCTGTCGCTCATGAGATCGTGTCCTTCTACCGCACCAATACCATCATCGACACCATCATCTGTCTGGACGGTACCGAGGTGCTGGGCGCTTTTGTCGCGCAGGAGCTGTCCGACGCGAGCTTCATGAATCTGAACGCTCACCACACCATCTACATCCTCTCGCCCGAATTCATGGGCAACGGTCAGATGGTGTTCCGCGATAACACCAGCCCGATGATCGAAAACAAGCACGTGCTGATCCTCGCCGCGTCCGTCACCACCGGCAAGACGGCGCTTGCCGCGATCGACGCGATCAAGTACTACGGCGGTCATATCGTCGGCGTATCGTCTATCTTCGCGACCGTCGGTGAGTGTGACGGGATCCCGGTCACCTCGATCTTCAACCCGAACGATCTGCAGGATTATCAGAGCTATAAGCCCCACCGCTGTCCGATGTGTCAGAACGGCGAGAGGCTGGAGGCGCTGGTCAACAGCTACGGATATTCAAAGCTGTAATCAAACGATAAAACCCCGTTGTCATTCGAGTGAATGGCAGCGGGGTCATCTTTATGTAGGGCGGGTGCTTGCTCCCGCCGAAAAATATTTACTCTGTCAAAACAGCGGAGGCTGTTGTCCGACAGCATTTATACGATCGCTTTTCGGGTTGGTCGGATCATCAGAAAAGACGGTACGCCGATCAATCGCCCTTATAGGTGTGGCCGTCCATCGTGTCGGAGAAGACCGCCTCGAGTACCCATCCGGTCTGACCGCGATAGATCACCTCGAGATAGCGCTGATCGTTCACATCCTCGGATCTGCCGGTGCAGCGGACCGGTGAGTCGGTGTAGATAGAGGCGATGTTGTTGCTATTGTCACTGCCCGGTTGAGAGCGCAGGTTGGCTTGCTGGCGGGCGATACAGTATTTGACATATCTGCCGTTCGCGGAACTCTCCGCGGTGAAGAACGCCTCCATCACATAGCCGATCATTCCGTTGTAGCCGACCTTCATGAAGTCGGAATCCTGAACATACGCGATGAGCTCGACAGCGGCGTTTTTGGGGATCCGGGTGATCTCGGACGCTTTCATCGAAGCGGATGAGCGCAGGGTGACATATTCATTGCAAAGGGTGTTATACAGGACGCCCTGTGAGGTGTACGCGGCAGGAGGATCGTTCGTGTTGTTACCTGCGCCATTGGCGTTGTCCGCCTTGTTTGCGTTACCTGTATCGTTGCCGGACGGCGCTGCTGCGACATACAGCAGAATGGTATCGCCCTTGTTGAGCTCTCTTCCTGCGTTGACGCTCTGGCGGATCACATAGCCCTCGGCGACGTCGTCGCTCAGTTCCTTCCTTGTCGCGACGACCAGCCCCATTCCTTCCAGCTCGGAGGTTGCGTCGGAGAGCAGCTTGCCGCTCACGTCGGACACGATAACAGTGTCGCCCGACTGCGAAACAGAGGTCGAGTCAGCAGATGTGAACCACTGCTGTCCGAACAGCAGGAAGACGACTACCCCGCCGATCACGACCAACGTGAGCGTGACAAATAACGCGATGAGCCCGCCATAGCTCTTGCGGGGTTGTTCCCGCGGCGGTTCTTGATAGGAGTTTTGCGGAGCACTGTAGGGATAATCACGGCGCGGCGGAGCATAATCATAGGCGCGTCGCGGACGGGATGTCGTGGGAATGTCATCCGCCGCCGCGGTGCGATAAGCCGTGTTATCTATCAACGGCGCGGGGATATCATTCTCAGCGCTGAGCGCCTTTTCGGTATAGCCGATGAGCTCCTTCATGCCGCGGCACCGCTGTTCGGGAAATACCGCCAAGCCGTACATCAATACAGCTTCCAGTGCCGGAGAAATACCGACGCCCATTTGAGAGGGCTTTTTCAGCGTATCGGCTTTACAGCGCAAAAGAGAGTCGACAGGCGTGTTTCCGGTGATGCACTTGTACATTGTGGCGCACAGACCGTAAACGTCCGTCCACGGTCCCTGATCGCCCTTGGTGCTGTACTGCTCATAGGGTGCGTAACCGGGCTTGAGCATGACCGACATGGTTTTCTTTTCGGATTCGGTGAAGTATCTGGCGGAGCCGAAGTCCATCAGCCGCACGGAGTGATCCTCGGTGAACATGATATTGTCGGGGGAGATATCGCGATGGATGATGCCGGTATTGTGCATCTTTTCAAGCGCGCGCATGACCGGAAGCATGAGCCGAAAGACCGCCTGTGCTTCCATCCTGCCGTTCTTTTTGAGCTGTGACGCCAGCGTATCGCCTTCCAGGAATTCCATAATGATATAGGCGGTGTTGTTCTCGGTAAAGTAATCACGTACATCGACGATGCCGTCTTCCTTGGAGAATTTGGCGATGTTCTGCGCCTCTCTGAGGAACTGCTCCTTGCCGTTCTTGAAGTACTCGCCTTTCTGCTGATAATTCAGCGTGACGTTGTTATCCAGTGTATTGTTACGGTTGGCGTAGCCGTTGGGATAGAACTCCTTGATGGCGATCTTCAGCTCAAGATTCAGGTCGAAGCCGACATAGGTGATGCCGAAGCCGCCCTCTCCGATGGCGTCGCCCACCAGATATTTGTTGTTGAGAATAGTGCCCTGACGCAGATGATGCGGCACCATCTGCACCTCGGTGCGCTGTCCGCAATGGGGACAGTGTTGAGCGCCTTCCTCCAGCTTGGTCATACAGTGATAACAGTACATAGAACCCCTCATTCCGTGAAGTTGGATCGTTGATAAAATAATGCTATCACAATCGGATGGACTGTGCAAGGCGTTAATAGAATAATAAGGGAATTATTTGTTGTGATTTGTTGATCGTTCGGTGATCGAATGGTGAGAGAAAGAAAAAAGAGACAGATCCTGACGATCTGTCTCTATGCTGTAAATCTTTCCTGCCCCTTCATCGTGAAACCTCTGCGGGATCGAGGGTGAGGGCGTCAACAGGCGGTTCAATACAGAAAATCAGCCCAGTAATACTGGCTCATATACTCGTTTTGGTACGCGTTGACCGCGCCCGCGTCCAGCTCCTTAAAGCGGTAGTAGTCGCAGTCGAGCACCTCGGGATTGACCGCGAGGGCGTTATAGCTGCGCACCACCGCCTCTTCCGCGCCGACCGCCTTGAGGCTCTTGATCATCGCGTAGATATAGGTTTGCAGCAGATTTTGCAGCTTCTTCTCGTATGGCTCATCCTCGAAGGCGAACATGCGCGCCGTCGGGCGTGAATACGTCAAAGTTGCCGAAGCACTGCACACGCAAAAGCGCGTTGCTCTTCGGTGTGATCGGAAAGCGCAGATCGGAAAGCTCACGTTCGATCTTTTCCTTATTGACAGGCTTCATGATATATCCCGAGGCGTGCAGGCTCATGGCGTCGCCCGCGTAATCCGAAAAACCGGTCACAAAGATGATATTCATTTTCGGATTGACCCCTTTGAGCTCCTTGGCGAGCTCCACGCCGTTCATACCGCGCATATGGATATCGAGAAAGGCGATGTCACAGCCGTCCTGCTGTGCCGCCTCCAGCAGCTCACGAGGCTTGCGGAAGGATTTGACCTCCGCGTCGGGCTTTGCTTTTTGAATGGACATCTCCAGCATCTTCAAAGCCAGAGGCTCGTCGTCAACACACATGATTCTCATTTAGGCTGTCCCTCCTTCGGCAAAATCACCTTTGCCGTTGTTCCTTCGCCGATCACGCTGGTGATCTCGACACGCGCGCCGCACAGATCATGCAGGCGCTTTTTGGTGTTTTCCATTCCGACATGCGACCTGCCGTCATCTTCCTTCGGTGCGTCGGGGTCAAAGCCGACGCCGTCATCCTTGATGATGACCTCATAGGCAGTGTCCGTCTCTTTGGTCGCGATGGTAACGGTACCGCCGTCCTCCTTCATCCCGACGCCGTGCTTGACGGCGTTTTCCACCAAGGGCTGGATGCTCAGCAGCGGCAGCTGAAAATCGACGGTCTGTATATCATATTCGACGTTCAGCAGATCGTCGAACCGCATTTTTTCTATATATAGATACTTCTTCAAATGCTCGAGCTCCGTTGTGAACGGAACAGGCTTTGACTGATTGAGCGAATCCATATTGCCGCGCAGATAATCGGCAAAGGTGACCGTCGCCTCCTGCGCCGTTTCCGGATCGATCGTACACATCATGGCGATCGACGTCAGCGCGTTGTAGATAAAGTGCGGGCGGATCTGGCTGACCATCACGCCGACCTTCGCCTCATACAGCTCCTTTTGCATCTGCTGATAGCGTATCGCTTCTTTATACTGGAACCGCAGATCGCCGATCAGCCGCACGATCTGCACGATCATGGTGATCGCCAAGCCATAGTTGAAGTAGTGCGCGCCGCGCAAATGGATGAATTGGTCGACGACGTCGATCGCGACCGTCACCAACAGCGGTACCCATGACAGCAGGAAGAAGAGCGCGTTGCGGTTGCCCCGCATCTCGACGCAGAGCAGTATGATCATGACCAGGATGCTGACCGCCGCGGCGATATTCATCGTCGTGGAAGAAGCGGTGAGATCTCTTGAGTGACAAAGCTGCAGAATGAATACAGCGATCGCACAGCTCAGGTAGACGCCCGACACGATATTGGCGGCGATACGCGTCTTGCTGCCGGTCATATTGGATTTGAAATAGAACAGCACCGCGGCGACAAAGCAGTATCCCGTGACCTTGTCCAACATCAAACAGACGGTTGGGTCGGCGATCCACAGGTTCAGATAACCGCTGATATGCTGCATGATCATATACAACCCCCAGAAAAAGCTGAGGAAACCGAAAGCAAGGTACTTATAATCGATCTTTCCGAGGATAAAGCTCGCCACGGGGAAGAAGAATAATCCGAAGAAGCAAACCAAAAGGAACAGTAATACGGACGGCAGCGCGTCATAGAAGAAGCGCAGGTGCATTCCCTCACTGTAATACGCCGTGACGTCAACACAGTCGTTATAGCTGACAAGCGCGATATCATAGGGATACTCTACCTCAAAGATCAGCTCCGAGTCCTTTGTGATGCCCATGCTCTCCGTGAGGAAGTCGGAGTAGAGTGTTTTCACGCGGTAACCAGGCGTATCAGGCAAATCCAGCGCCAACGGTCTGTCGGTGAGAGAGTGCTCATAAGCGAGCTTGGAGTCGTCAAAGTTATAGCTCTCGATCACGGTACCGTCGGCTGTTTTCAGCGTATACCATACATCTTTGGAAGAAACGGTCAGGTTCCCGAATAACAGCAGGAGCTCTTTTGACATCTTGCCCTTGAATACGATCTTGTGAAAGTGGTCGGTGATGGGGCGTTCGGATTCGATCGGCTTCCACTCGCCGCCGTCTACGGAGTATTCGCCCTCCAAAAACATCGTCGGCGACTCATAGATATCCATGCTGACATAATAGCGCACGCCGATCCATACCGTACTCGTGATCAGTAATAGCGTCAGCACGACACATACCACCGTCCAGATCCTTCCTCCGAGGATCTTCTTCATGACATCGCCCCTTTCCGAATTTTCTTCATTATATCATAGGGATCGGGGAATGAAAAGTTAAAAAAATAAAAAAGTTTTCAAACAGCCCGATATTTGCAAAGATGTTGCAAAGGTCGGGCTGTTATACTGTAGCCACAGTCAAAGAGAAAAGCCGAGGCTCGGAGCCCTCGGATAACGACGGACGAGGACTGAGCTGTGAAGTCGCCGCAGGCGACGGAACAGATCAGACGAGTAGGAGTTATACGAGGATCAGCGCAGAGCAACGAGGTCGGACAAAGAGAAAAGCCGAGGCTCAAAGCCTTCGGAAAATGACTGAAAGAAAAAAATTTAAAACTTTTTTGAAAATCGCAAAGATTTGCAAAGAAGTTGCAAAGAACACCCTGATATACTGTAGTCACAGTCAAGGGAGAGAGAAAAGCGGTTGAGATTACCACGTCGCTTCCGCTCCTCGTAATGACAATTGAAAGGAGAAATCACCATGAAAAACTTATTCAATCTCAAAACCAAAACAGTCAACAATAACACAAACAATACAAATTCTACTAAAGGAGTGAAAACAATGAAAAAGACAAGAAGAATCAAAAACAGGATTATCGCGGGTATCTTATCCGCAGTAACGATCATCTCGGTAGGCGCTATGTCAGTAACATCCACCGCGGCATTTGCGATCCCGGGAATCGCCGAAACCGTACTCAGCACCACCTTCGGCTACGCCAAGGACGAGGTGATGAAGTTAGCAGGCCCCGAGCTTTCCAAGATGGGACTTCCTCCGATTTTGAACATGGTTCTCGGACTCAACGATGATGAACCCTCCAATCAGGACGTGCTCGACAAGATCGACAAGAGCACCGAAGAGATCAAGGCAGAGATCAACAAGGTCATGGACGAGGTCAAGGATCTCTCCACCCAGACCGGCACCTACCACACCCTGCAGATGAATCAGCTCAAGGCGATCAACAGCAACATCGACACCAAGGACTTCCGCGTTCAGGCGGACACCGTAGCGGCAGATT